>NZ_DIEJ01000218.1:0-17382 GCF_002418565.1 Achromobacter sp. UBA5777
GGGGCGCCGGCCTGCCGCAGGTGCTGGCGGCCAGCGCGGCGCTGCTGGCGGCGTCGGCGTGGGCGCTGGGAAAAGTCACGACAGACGGCAATGGCGCTGGGCATAATGCCATCGGCCCTTCGGGCCAACCACACAGCAATTAGAAAGCAGGTAAAGAGGAGTCCCCAGCATGAAAGCACTACGCCCCCTGATCGCCGCCCTGGCCGCCACCGCCGCCTTTGGCGGCGCTGCCCAAGCCCAGACCGGCGAATGGCCCGCCAAGCCCGTGACCATGATCGTGCCCTACGCGCCCGGCGGTTTTGCCGACACCCGCGTGCGCCTCTTGGCCCGCAAGCTGGGCGAATCGCTGGGCCAGCCCATCGTTGTCGAAAACAAGGCGGGCGCAGGCGGCGTGGTCGGCACGAACCTCATCGCCAAGGCGGCGCCGGACGGCTACACGATCGGCACGGGCAACCTAGCCCCGATGGCGGTCAACCCGTCGCTGATGAAGGAAATGCCCTACAACCCGCAAAAGGATCTGGCCCCGATCATCCTGATCGAGAACAGCCCGCTGGTCCTGAGCGTGAACAACGAATTGCCGGTCAAGACGCTGGCCGACCTGATCGCACTGGCCAAGAAGGAACCGGGCAAGCTGACCTTCGGCTCGTCCGGCGTGGGCGGCGCGCACCACCTGTCGGGCGAGATGTTCCGCGAGCAGGCCAACATCGACATCGTGCACGTGCCCTACAAGGGCGGCAGCCTGGCCGCGACGGATCTCATGGGTGGCCACATCGCGATGATGTTCGAAATGGGCTATTCCGCGCTGCCCGCCATTCAGGGCAAGAAGATCCACCCGATCGCCGTCACGTCCGCCAAGCGCCTGGACGTGCTGCCCGACGTGCCCACCATGGCCGAATCCGGCCTGCCGGGCTTCGAGTCCTACAACTGGCAGGGCATCGTGGCGCCAGCCGGTACGCCCGCGCCGATCATCGCCAAGCTCAATGCCGAATTCAACCGCATCCTGAAGGACCCGGATGTGCAGAAGGCCATTGCCGACACCGGCAGCCAGGCCGGCGGCGGCACGCCCGAGGAATTCGCCGCATTCATCAAGACCGAAAGCGACAAGTGGGCGCACGTCATCAAGGCTGGAAACATCCAGCTCCAATAACCTCCCAGGAGTTTTCCCATGGCTACCCCTTTGATTGAACTGCTCAAGCTGACCCATCCCATCATCCAGGCGCCCATGGCGGGCGGCGCCACCACGGTGGACATGGTGGCGGAGGCATCGAAGGCGGGCGCTCTGGGATCGCTCGGCGGGGCGTACATGACGCCCGAGCAGATCGAGGCGGCGGCCGAAGGGGTCCGCGCCCGCACGGATCGCCCGTTCGCCATCAACCTGTTCGCATCCGTGCCGCCCGAGCCCATGCAGGGCGATGCGAGCCGGATGCTGGCCCTGATGGCGCGCTATCACGAGCAACTTGGTCTGCCGGCGCCCGAGGCCCCCGGCCCGCAGGCCGATCCGCTGCCGGGCCAGCTCGAGGCCGTGCTGCGCATCCGGCCCGCCGTCCTCAGCTTCACCTTCGGCCGTCTGCCCGCCGAGGCGCTGGCCCGCTGCCGCGAGCTGGGCATCCTGACCGTGGGCNNACATTTCTCGACGCCTTCGAGGCGTCCATGATCGGCACCATGGCGCTGGTCCCACAGGTGGTGGACGCCGTCTCTGTGCCGGTCATCGCGTCGGGCGGCATCATGGACGGGCGGGGGATCGCGGCCGCCCTGGCGCTGGGCGCCGACTTCGCCCAAATGGGGACGGCCTTCCTCACCACGGAAGAATCCGGCATCAGCGACGCCTACAAGGCGGTCGTGTCGGCCTCGCGCGCCGAACAGTCCCGGATCACCCGCGGCTTCTCCGGCCGCCCGGCGCGCGGCATCGCCAATGCCTTCATGCGGGATGTGGACGCCATCGGCGGCGACATCCTGCCGTACCCGCTGCAGAACGCCCTGACGCGGCCCATGCGGACGGCGGGCGGCAAGAGCGGCAACATCAATGTCCTGTCCTTGTGGGCCGGCCAAGGCGCGCCGCTGGCGCGTCGCGAGTCGACAGCGGAATTGATCCAGCGGCTGGCCAGGGAAACGGCGGCGGCACAGACGCGACGCTGAGCGCTCGCGGCGGCTCGGCGCTGATTACTGTCGGCGGCTCGGCCCGTAATGGGGACGGGCCGATTGTTCCTGAAGCCGAAAACACTGTTCCACGGGCGGCCGCTCCAATTGTGATTACCCAGCGTCGGGCTACAATGGCGCCTCGCCGCCGGGAGCGAACGCTTACGCTTGCCCCGGTATCTGAGTAACAGGGCGCTTCCCGACGCAGTCTGTCTTGCCCGCGCCGGCCAGGTCCTCGGTCCCGCGTGTCGACAGGACCGCAGGGCAAGCTCCGCCGCCGAAACTCCCTTTCGTTGCCCATGCCCGCTCAAACCAGCAGCACCCCGGAATTCGCCCTGCGCCTGGAAGGTGTGGCGCTTGGCTACGGTGATTTCACCGTCTTGCGCGATATTTCCATGGACGTCCGGGCGGGCCAGGTGGTGGCAGTCATGGGCGGCTCCGGTTCCGGCAAGACCACGCTGCTGCGTGCGGCCACCGGGCAGATCACCGCCCAGCAGGGCCGCGTGCTGGCGTTCGGCCAGGATATCGGCGCCGCCTCCCGCGCCGAAGTGCAATCCCTGCGCAAGCGCATGGGCGTGCTGTTCCAGCAGGGCGCGCTGTTCACGGACCTGAACGTCTTCGAGAACGTAGCGTTCCCGCTGCGCGAGCACACGCGCATCAGCGAGGCCGAAGTCACCGACCGCGTGCTCGACAAGCTGGACGCCGTCGGCCTGCGCGCTGCCGCGCACCTGAAGGTCTCCGAAATATCCGGCGGCATGGCGCGGCGCGTGGCGCTGGCCCGCGCCGTGGTCCTGGAGCCGGAACTCATCCTGTACGACGAACCCTTCGCGGGGCTGGACCCGATCTCGCTGGGCATCACCGCCCGCCTGATCCGCAGCCTTGCCGACCGGCTGGGCTGCGCCTCGGTGCTGATCACCCACGACGTGCAGGAATCCTTTGCCATCGCGGACCAGGTCTACCTGGTGGGCCGCGGCCAACTGGCTGCCGCCGGCACGCCGCAGATGCTTGCCGCCTCGCCGGACCCCTACGTGCAGCAATTCCTCAAAGGCCAGCCGGACGGTCCGGTCGCGTTCCAGTATCCCGAAACGCCCGCCTTCCAGAAGTGGCTGTCGCAACAGAAAGGGCGCAAAGCATGAGCGCTTCCAATAACGCCGTCGCCGTACTGGGCCATTGGGTGCGCTCCCGCGTCGCCGGCATCGGCTACTTCACCCGCTTCTTCGGCGCCATGCTGGCGCGCAGCGGCATCGCGCTGTCGCGGCCGCGCCTGGTGTCGCAGCAGGTCCACTTCATCGGCAATTATTCGCTGCTGATCATTGCCGTCTCCGGCATGTTCGTGGGCTTCGTGCTGGGTCTGCAGGGTTATTACACGCTGAACCGCTACGGCTCCGAGGAGGCATTGGGCTTGCTGGTGGCCCTGTCGCTGGTGCGCGAGCTGGGTCCGGTGGTTACCGCGCTGCTCTTTGCAGGGCGCGCCGGCACCTCGCTCACCGCCGAGATCGGGCTGATGAAAGCGGGCGAACAGCTGTCGGCCATGGAAGTCATGGCCGTCGACCCGATCCGCCGCGTGCTCGTGCCGCGCCTGTGGGGCGGCATCATCGCCATGCCCATCCTGGCGGCCGTGTTCTCCATGGTGGGCATCCTGGGCGGCTGGGTCGTGGGCGTGCTGCTCATCGGTGTGGACGCAGGCGCCTTCTGGTCGCAGATGCAGAACGGCGTCGATGTATGGAAAGACGTCGCCAACGGCGCCATCAAGAGCGTCGTCTTCGGCGTCACGGTGACGCTGGTGGCGCTTTATGAAGGCTGGCAGGCCAAGCCCACCCCCGAAGGCGTTGCCCGCGCCACCACGCGCACCGTGGTCGTGGGCTCCCTGGCGGTTCTCGGGCTGGACTTCCTGCTCACCGCCTTGATGTTTGGAAATTGATACGGATCGATCATGTCACGCGAAAAAACCGACTTCTGGGTAGGCCTGTTTGTATTGCTGGGCGCGATCGCGCTTGGGTTCCTGGCGTTGCGCGCCGGCAACTTGAGCACGTTTTCCTTTGCCCCGACCTATACCGTGACCGCCAACTTCGATAACGTAGGCGGCCTCAAGGTGCGCGCGCCGGTCAAGAGCGCCGGTGTGGTGGTGGGCCGGGTCACGGGCATTTCCTTCGACGACAAGACCTTCCAGGCGATTGTGTCGGTCGATCTGGAAACGGCCTACCAGTTCCCCAAGGACTCGTCGGCGGCCATCCTGACCTCCGGCCTTCTTGGCGAGCAATACCTGGGCCTGACCGCCGGCAGCGAGGAAGATAACTTTACCGACGGCGGAAAAATCCGCTATACACAAAGCGCCGTGGTCCTGGAGCAGTTGATCAGCCAGTTCCTGTACGGGTCGGCGGAAAAGCAAGGCACGACCGCCGCGCCGGAATCGGCCCCCAAGGCCCAGGACTAAAGGCGCAGCGCCATCAGGCTTTTACAACGCTGCGTCTCGCCGTCGCGATAACAAAAGAATTGTTGATAGGGATACCCGGAACATGAATAAGAAAGCTATTTCCCGAATTGCCACTGTCGCCGCCGCGGGCGCGCTGATGGCTGGTTGCGCCGCCCCCAAGAATCCGGATCCGCGCGACCCCTGGGAAGGCTTCAACCGTGGCGTCTACCAGTTCAACGACACGGTCGACCGCGCGGTGTTCAAGCCGGTCGCGCAGGCCTACACGTTCGTGACGCCGCAGCCGGTGCGCAGCTGCATCCACAACATCTTCAGCAACGTCGGCGACCTCTGGTCCGGCACCAACAGCTTCCTGCAGGGCCGCGGCCACGACTTCGTCAACACGCTGGGCCGCTTCCTGTTCAACACGACCATGGGCGTGGGCGGCTGCTTCGACGTCGCCTCGGCCAATGGCGCGCGCAAGATCCCCAACGACTTCGGCACCACGCTGGGCGTCTGGGGCTTCAGCCAGGGTCCGTACCTGGTGCTGCCGTTCTTCGGCGCCTCCAGCGTGCGCGACGGCGTCGGCCTGGTCGGCGACCTGTACGGCACCACCTACGGCTACATGGGCGTGGACTCGATCGACAACGTGCGCCTGCGCAACTCGCTGTGGGGCCTGCGCATCGTCGACACGCGCGCCAGCCTGCTCGACACCACCGACACCATCGACCGCGTGGCGCTCGACCCGTACAGCTTCGTGCGCGACGCCTTCCTGCAACGCCGCGCCGCCATGGTGCTGGGCCACCGCGTGGACGAGGAAGGCTCGCTGCCCAACTACGAAGACGACGGCGACGACGACACCCCCGCCGCGCCCGCGCCGGCTCCCATGCCTGCGCCGCAACCCGCGAACAAGTAAGCTGAGGCCTTGCGCTTTCGGTATTTGAAGGAGATTTGATGCGATTTTCCATTCCCTCCCTGTTGCAGCGGCTGGTGTTCACGGGCCTCGTCGGCCTGGCGGCCGCCACGGCCGCGCACGCTAAGCCGGACCCCAACGGCCCGCCCGAGCAGTTCGTCCTGGCCGCTGCCAACGAGGCCCTCGCGGTCCTGAAGTCCGACGGCGCGCTGCGGGCCGGCAACACCGCCCGCATCAACGAAGTCGTTGACCAGCACATCCTGCCGTACGTCAACTTCCAGAAGACCACGCGTCTGGCCGCCGGCCGCTACTGGCGCCAGGCCTCCGACCAGCAGAAAACCGCGCTGGCCGACGCCTTCCGCGGCACGCTGATCCGCACGTACAGCGGCGCGCTGACCCGCGTCACGTCCAGCACCACCATCACCGGCCTGCCGTTCCGCGGCGATCCCAAGGCCGACGACGTGGTCGTGCGCACCCTGATCAGCCAGTCCAACAGTCAGCCGGTGGGCGTGGATTACCGCCTGGAAAAGACGCCGCAGGGCTGGAAGATCTACGACATGAACGTCGAAGGCATCTGGCTGATCGAGAACTACCGCAACCAGTTCGCCCAGCAGATCAACCAGAACGGCATCGACGGTCTGATCCAGGCGCTGAACCAGCGCAACAAGTAGAAATTCGCTCAGGCTTGCCTCGGCCCGGCGCGACCCCTCGGGGGGCCGCCGGGCCGATTGTTTTTGGGGACGCAACAACGCGCCGCCCCCATTGCCACCGGGGCCATCCCCGGTTCCCGCCACCTCGCGCTTATATAATGGTCAATTCGCTCTTTCCGGGCCATATCCCCCCGTCATGTCCGCCGTCAGCCTAGAAAACGTCTCCAAGATCTACTCGCCGCGCCAGCGCGGCTGGCAGAAGCTGCTCGGGCGCACGCCCCGGCCCGGCTTCCAGGCGCTGGACAATGTCAGCCTGAATATCGAGCACGGCGAGTTCTTCGGCCTGCTCGGTCCCAACGGCGCGGGCAAGACCACGCTCATTTCCATTCTGGCGGGCCTCGCGCACGCCACCGCGGGCCGCGCCACCGTCTGTGGATACGACGTCGTGGCCGACTACAAGTCGGCACGGCGGGCGCTGGGCGTCGTGCCGCAAGAATTGGTCTATGACCCGTTCTTTACCGTGCGCGAAACATTGCGCATCCAGTCCGGGTATTTCGGCCTGCGCAAGAACGACGACTGGATCGACGAAATCCTGTTCAATCTGGGCTTAGCCGACAAGGCCAATTCCAACATGCGCGCGCTGTCCGGCGGCATGAAGCGCCGCGTGCTGGTCGCGCAGGCGCTGGTGCACCGGCCGCCGGTCATCGTGCTGGACGAGCCGACCGCGGGCGTCGACGTGGATCTGCGCCGCACGCTGTGGGAGTTCATCTCGCGGCTGAACAAGGCCGGCCACACCATCATGCTGACCACGCACTACCTTGAAGAAGCCGAGGCGCTCTGCAATCGCATCGCCATGCTCAAGGGTGGTCGCATCGTGGCGCTGGACACCACCCAGGCCCTCCTGGCCCGCGTGGGCGGCGTGGACCTGGAAGACGCCTTCGTGCGCATCATGCACCAGGACGACGAGCCCGG
This sequence comes from Achromobacter sp. UBA5777, assembly GCF_002418565.1. Classification (NCBI taxonomy): domain Bacteria; kingdom Pseudomonadati; phylum Pseudomonadota; class Betaproteobacteria; order Burkholderiales; family Alcaligenaceae; genus Achromobacter; species Achromobacter sp. UBA5777. The sequence continues at coordinate 7,082 of NZ_DIEJ01000218.1, forward strand.
CGCGCGCGCCCTGCAACCCGAAGAGATCTCATCATGACCCAGCCCGCCACGTCTGCCGGCCAGCCGCTGGTGCAGCCCCGCCTGGACGCGGGTTCCGGCTTTCCGACCCTGCTGCGCAAGGAATTGCTGCGCTTCTGGAAGGTCAGCTTCCAGACCATCGCCGCCCCCGTCATCACGGCGCTGCTGTACCTGCTGGTGTTCGCCCACGTGCTGGAAGGGCGCGTCACGGTGTACGGCACCGTGCCCTACACGTCGTTCCTGATTCCCGGGCTCATGATGATGAGCATGCTGCAGAACGCGTTCGCCAACCCGTCCTCGTCGCTCATCCAAAGCCGCATCACCGGCAATCTGGTGTTCATGCTGCTGCCGCCGCTGTCGCACCGCGATATCTTCGGCGCGTACGTGCTGGCCGCCATCGCGCGCGGTCTCGCCGTCGGCCTGTGCGTGTGGGCCGTGGCGCTGTTCTTCGTGCCGCTGTCGCCCGCGCATCCGCTGTGGGTGCTGGTGTTTGCGGTGCTGGCGTGCGGCATCATGGGCACGCTTGGGTTGATCGCGGGCCTGTGGTCCGAAAAGTTCGACCAGCTCGCGGCCTTTCAAAACTTCCTGATCATGCCGGCGACCTTCCTGTCCGGCGTGTTCTATTCCATCCATACGCTGCCGCCGTTCTGGCAAAGCGTCTCGCACTGGAACCCCATCTTCTACACCATCGACGGATTCCGCCACGGATTCTTCTCGGTGTCGGACGTCTCGCCCTGGCACAGCCTGGCTGTCGTGACGGCGGTGTTTCTTGCGCTCTCCGCTTACGCGCTGCGGCTTCTGTCCAGCGGCTACAAACTCAGGAACTGACGTCCATGCTTCCCACTCCCGCGCAAGTCCGCCAATACATCGCTGACGGCCTGCCCTGTGAACATCTCGACGTGCAGGGCGACGGTTCGCACTTTGACGCCGTCATCGTCAGCACCGCCTTTGAAGGCAAGCGCCTGATCCAGCGTCACCAGCTCGTCTACGCCGCGCTGGGCGACCGCATGAAGGCCGAGATCCACGCGCTGTCGATGCGCACCCTGACCCCCGCCGAATACAACAAAGCGGGCGAATGATGGACAAGCTACGCATCACCGGCGGCGCGCAGCTGCACGGCGAGATCTCGATCTCCGGGGCCAAGAATTCGGCCCTGCCGATCCTGTGCGCGGGCCTGCTGACCGCCGACACGCTGGTCCTGTCCAACGTGCCGCGCCTGAACGACACCGGCACCATGCTGCGCCTCCTGGCCCAGATCGGCGTGCGCGCCGAGCGCGCCGAGGACGGCGTGGTCACGCTGCAAGCCGGCAACGTCGACAGCCTGGAAGCGCCGTACGACCTGGTCAAGACGATGCGCGCCTCGATCCTGGTGCTGGGTCCGCTGGTCGCACGCTTTGGCGAAGCCCGCGTCAGTTTGCCGGGCGGCTGCACCATCGGCCAGCGGCCGGTCGACCAGCACATCAAGGGTCTGGCCGCGCTGGGCGCTGAAATCAGCATCGAACACGGCTTTGTCGTGGCGCGCGCCAAGCGCCTGAAGGGCGCCTCGATCCGCACCGACATGGTTACGGTCACCGGCACGGAAAACCTGCTGATGGCCGCCGTCCTGGCCGAAGGCCGCACCGTGCTGGAAAACGCCGCGCGCGAACCCGAAGTCGTGGATCTGGCCGAACTGCTCATCAAGATGGGCGCCCGCATCCAGGGCCACGGCACCGACCGCATCGTCATCGACGGCGTCGAGCGCCTGCACGGCGCCGAACACCGCGTCATCTCAGACCGCATCGAAGCCGGCACCTTCCTGTGCGCGGTGGGCGCGGCCGGCGGCGACATCCTGCTCAAGAACGCCGATGCCGGCATCCTTGGCGCCACGCTGGACAAGCTGGTCGAAGCAGGGCTGACCATCGAGACCGGCCCGGACTGGATCCGCGGCGCCATGGACAAGCGTCCCAAGGCCGTGGGCTTTCGCACGCACGAGTACCCGGGCTTTGCCACCGACATGCAGGCCCAGCTGATGGCGTTGAACGCCGTGGCCGACGGCACGTCGGTCATCGTCGAGACCATCTTCGAAAACCGCTACATGCACGTGCAGGAACTGCGCCGCATGGGCGCCCAGATCGACATCGACGGCCACACCGCCATCGTGCGCGGCGTGCCGCGCCTGTCGGGCGCCACCGTCATGGCGACCGACCTGCGCGCCTCGGCCAGCCTGGTCATCGCCGGCCTGGCTGCCGATGGCGACACCCTGGTCGACCGCATCTACCACCTGGATCGCGGCTACGACCAGATGGAAGTGAAACTGCGCGCCCTGGGCGCAAACATCCAACGAGTTACCGGCAAGGAACAGCGATGAACGGTGCGACCGTCACCCCCCTGACCCTGGCGCTGTCCAAGGGCCGCATCTTCGAAGAAACCATGCCGCTGCTGGCGGAAGCCGGCATCGAAGTCCCGGAAAACCCGGAAAGCTCGCGCAAGCTCATCCTGCCCACCAGCGATCCCGGCCTGCGCCTGATCATCGTGCGCGCCTCGGATGTGCCCACGTACGTGCAGTACGGCGCGGCCGACCTGGGCATCGCGGGCAAGGACGTGCTGATCGAGCACGCCAAGGAGCAGCCCGGCGGCCTGTACCAGCCCATCGACCTGAACATCGCCAAGTGCCGCCTGGCCGTGGCCGTGCGCAACGGCTTCGACTACGAGGCCGCCGTCCACCAGGGCGCGCGCCTGCGCGTGGCCACCAAGTACGTGCACTCAGCCCGTGAACACTTCGCGAGCAAGGGTGTGTACGTGGACATCATCAAGCTGTATGGTTCGATGGAACTGGCCCCGCTGGTCGGTCTGGCCGACTGCATCGTCGACCTGGTGTCCACCGGCGGCACGCTGCGCGCCAACGACCTAGTCGCCGTGGAAGACGTCATGCCGATCTCGTCGCGCCTGATCGTCAACCAGGCCGCCCTGAAAACCCGCGGCGACCGCCTGCAACCGCTGCTGGACGCTTTCGCAAGAGCCGCCTCCCGCAACGTCTGATTCCCGACCGTCCGCCGCGCCCGGCGTGGCGGACGTTACCGTTACCCGCTTTGCTCCATGACGCCATGGCCCTGATCAATCGTCTCGACTCCCGCGATCCCGGTTTCAAAACCGCCCTGTCCACGCTGCTGGCCTTCGAGGCCACCGAGGACGAATCCATCGACCGCGCCGCCGCCAGCATCCTGGCTGACGTGCGCACCCGCGGCGACGCCGCGCTGGTGGAATACACGCAGCGGTTCGACCGCATGCCGGACGCGGCCGCGCATACGCTGGAGATCCCCAAGGCCGATTGGCATGCGGCCCTGGCCGCGCTGCCGGCCGCCCAGCGCAATGCGCTGGAAGCCGCCGCCGACCGCGTGCGCGCCTACCACGAGCGCCAGCGCGCCGAGACCTGGACCTACACCGAAGCCGACGGCACGCTACTGGGCCAGCAGGTCACCCCGCTGGATCGCGTGGGCCTGTACGTGCCCGGTGGCAAGGCCGCCTACCCGTCGTCCGTGCTGATGAACGCCATCCCGGCCAAGGTCGCCGGCGTGCAGGAACTGGTCATGGTCACGCCCACGCCCGACGGCGTGCGTAATCCCATCGTGCTGGCCGCGGCCGCCATCAGCGGCGTGGACCGCGTATTCGCCATCGGCGGCGCGCAGGCCGTTGGCGCGCTGGCGTATGGCACCGACACCGTGCCGGCCGTGGACAAGATCGTCGGCCCGGGCAACGCCTACGTCGCCGCCGCCAAGCGCCGCGTGTTCGGCGTGGTCGGCATCGACATGATCGCCGGTCCCAGCGAGATCCTGGTCATCTGCGACGGCAAGACGCCGGCCGACTGGATCGCCATGGACCTGTTCTCGCAGGCGGAGCACGACGAACTGGCCCAGTCCATCCTGCTCTGTCCCGACGCCGCCTTCATCGAGGAAGTCGAAGCGTCCATCGCCCGCCTGCTGCCCACCATGCCGCGCGCCGACATCCTGCGCGTCAGCCTGGCCAACCGCGGCGCGCTGATCCTGGTCCGCGATCTGGAAGAAGCCTGCCAGATCGCCAACGACATCGCCCCCGAGCACCTCGAGATCTCCACCGAGCAGCCCGAAGTCTGGACCGCCCGCATCCGCCACGCTGGCGCCATCTTCATGGGCCGCTTCAGCTCGGAAGCGCTGGGCGACTATTGCGCCGGCCCGAACCACGTGCTGCCCACCTCGCGCACGGCGCGCTTCTCGTCGCCGCTGGGCGTGTATGACTTCCAGAAGCGTTCCAGCCTGATCCAGGTCTCGCACGCCGGCGCGCAGACGCTGGGCCGCATCGCTGCCGAACTGGCGCTGGGCGAGGGCCTGCAGGCGCACGCCGCCAGCGCCCAGTATCGGATCGACAAGCCATGAGCGTGCGACCGGCGGACGTCGCCGGCCGCGTCAAAGGCACCGTCCGGGCGGACATTCGTGAGCTGGCGGCGTACCCCGTCGCGCATGCCGAAGGCTGCATCAAGCTGGACGCCATGGAGTGCCCGTACGAGCTGCCCGAGGCCGTGCGCGACGACATCGCGCGCGCTGTTCGCGATCTGCCCCTGAACCGTTATCCGTCCGCCGACTTGTCCGCGCTTGAGGCCGCCGTCAAGACTGCCTTTGGCGTGCCGGACGCCGCAGACGTGCTGTTCGGCAACGGCTCGGACGAACTCATCCACCTGATGGTGCAGGCGTGCTGCAACCCTGGCGATGTGGTGCTGTCGCCCTGGCCGTCGTTCGTGTACTTCGACATGGCGGCCCGCTTCGATCACGCGCGCTTCGTGGGCGTGCCGCTGACCGATGACCTGGCCCTGGACCTGCCGGCCATGCTGGCCGCTATCCGCCAGCATCAGCCCAAGCTCGTGTTCCTGGCCACGCCCAACAACCCCACCGGCGGCCTGTGGTCGCCGGAAGACGTCAACGCCATCATCCAGGCCGCGCCGGGACTGGTGGTGATCGACGAAGCCTACCAGCCGTTCGCGGACTACACGTTCATGCCGCGCGTGCTGGATGCGCCCAACGTGGTGGTCATGCGCACCGTGTCCAAGATCGGGCTGGCCGGCCTGCGTTTCGGCTACCTGGCCGGGCATCCCGCGTGGATCGCCGAGCTGAACAAGGTGCGCCCGCCCTACAACCTGAACGTGCTGACCCAGGCGACGCTGCTGGCCGTGCTGCGCCACAAGTCTGTGCTGGATGAACAGGCCGCACGGCTGCGCGCGGACCGCGAACCGCTGGCCGCGGCGCTGGCGCAACTGCCCGGCGTCAGGGTATTCCCTTCCGCCGCCAACTTCATACTCGCCCGCTTTTCCGGCAAGCTCGACGGCAACGCCGTGCATCTTGCCCTGAAAGCGCGCAAAATATTGATTCGCAACTTCTCCAATGCCCACCCGCTGCTGGCCGACTGCCTGCGCATTTCGGTGGGCGCCCCGGCCGAAAACGCCGCCTTGCTGGCCGCCCTGCAAGAGATCTTGAGTGCTTAACATGCGTACCGCAGAAATCACCCGCAACACCAACGAAACCCGCATCCGCGTGGCCATCAACCTCGACGGCACCGGCAAGCAGACGATCGACACCGGCGTGCCCTTCCTGGATCACATGCTGGACCAGATCGCGCGCCACGGCCTGATCGACCTGGACATCAAGGCCGAGGGCGACCTGCACATCGACGCGCATCACACGGTGGAAGACGTGGGCATCACGCTGGGCATGGCCATCGCCAAGGCCGCGGGCACCAAGGCGGGTCTGCGCCGTTATGGGCACGCCTACGTGCCGCTGGACGAAGCACTGTCGCGCGTCGTGGTGGACTTTTCCGGCCGTCCCGGCCTGGAGTACCACATCCCCTTCACGCGCTCGCACATCGGCAGCTTCGACGTGGACCTCACGCGCGAATTTTTCCAGGGCCTGGTCAATCACGCGCTGATCACGATGCACATCGACAACCTGCGCGGCTTCAACTCGCACCACCAGGCGGAGACCGTATTCAAGGCCTGTGGCCGCGCGCTGCGCATGGCCCTCGAAGTCGACCCCCGAATGGGCGACGTCGTGCCGTCCACCAAGGGCGTGCTGTAACGCTGTAACGTACGCATTCCACCTTCGCACCGCACCAGGCAGACAGAAGTGACCACTATCGCCATCGTCGACTATGGAATGGGCAACTTCCATTCCGTCGCACGCGCCCTGAAATACGCCGCGCCTGACGCCGACATCCGCATCTGCAACCAACCGCAGGAAATCGCCGCCGCCGACCGCGTGGTCTTCCCGGGCCAGGGCGCCATGGCGGACTGCATGCGCACGCTGAACGAATCCGGCCTGCGCGACGCCGTCGTGCGCGCCGCCCGCGAGAAGCCCCTCTTGGGCGTCTGCGTCGGCGAACAGATGCTGTTCGAATCCAGCGAAGAGGGCGGCACCGCCTGCCTGGGCCTGTTCCCGGGCGTCGTGCGCCGCTTTTCCGGCCCCGGCTTTGCCGACCTGATCCCCGCCGACGACGAGGCCTGCCTGGCCGACACGGGCGCGGCCGGTCTCGTGGACACCCGGCCCGAGCGCCTGAAGGTTCCGCACATGGGCTGGAACAAAGTCCGTCACACCCGCTCTCACCCGATCTGGGACGGCATTCCGGACGACTCGCACTTCTATTTCGTCCACAGTTATTACGCCGACCCGGCCGATCCGGGCCTGACGGTTGGTGAAACCGATTATGGCGTCGCCTTTACCTGCGCGGTGGCGGCAGCTAACATTTTCGCGGTGCAGTTCCACCCCGAAAAAAGCGCCGAGCACGGTTTGCGCCTGTATCGCAATTTTGTAGACTGGCAGCCCTAGGCCTCGAGCCGCGTGCGCCAGCCCGTTCAACCCCACTTTCTTACTCGCTGCCAACCATGCTGCTGATCCCCGCCATCGACCTCAAAGACGGGCGCTGTGTTCGCCTGCGCCAGGGTGACCTGGACGATGCAACGGTGTTCTCCGAAGACCCCGCCGCCATGGCCACCCGCTGGCTGGACCAGGGCGCCCGCCGCCTGCATCTGGTCGACCTGAACGGCGCCGTCGCCGGCAAGCCCAAGAATGAAGCCCCCATCAAGGCGATCCTGGACGCCGTCGGCGACGACATTCCCGTCCAGATCGGCGGAGGCATCCGCGACCTCGACACCATCGAGCGCTACCTCGACGCCGGCATCTCGTACGTCATCATCGGCACCGCCGCGGTCAAGAACCCGGGCTTCCTGCAGGACGCCTGCGGCGCCTTCCCCGGCCAGATCATCGTCGGCCTGGACGCCCGCGACGGCAAGATCGCCACCGACGGCTGGAGCAAGCTCACCCGTCACGACGTGCTGGATCTGGCCAAGAAATTCGAAGACTACGGCTGCGAAGCCATCATCTACACCGACATCGGCCGCGATGGCATGCTGTCGGGCGTCAACGTCGAAGCCACGGTCCGCCTGGCCCAGCACGTGCGCATTCCCGTGTACGCCTCGGGCGGCATCGCCGGCATCCAGGACATCGAGGCGCTGTGCGCCGTCGAAGAAGAGGGTGTCGAAGGCGCCATCCTGGGCCGCAGCATCTACGAAGGCACGCTCGACTTCCAGGCCGCGCAGGCGCGCGCCGACGAATTGGCAAAATGACCACATCCAGCAGCACCCCCGGGGCCGGCGCGTCCGCACAGAACGCGCTGACCCGCCGCATCATTCCCTGCCTTGACGTCACGGCCGGCCGCGTCGTCAAGGGCGTGAACTTCGTCAACCTGCTCGACGCGGGCGACCCCGTCGAGATCGCCCGCCGCTACAACGANNACAACGAACAGGGCGCAGATGAACTCACGTTCCTGGACATCACCGCCACCAGCGACGGCCGCGACCTGATCCTGCCCATCATCGAGCAGGTGGCGTCGCAGGTCTTCATTCCGCTGACCGTGGGCGGCGGCGTGCGCCAGGTGTCCGACATCCAGCGCCTGCTCAACGCCGGCGCCGACAAGATCAGCATCAACAGCGCCGCGGTAGCCAACCCTGAACTGGTTCGCGCCGCGTCCGACTACCACGGCTCGCAATGCGTGGTCGTAGCCATCGACGCGCGCCGCGTGTCCGCGCCCGGCGAACCGGCGCGCTGGGAAGTCTTCACGCACGGCGGCCGCAAGGCCACCGGCCTGGACGCCGTGGCGTGGGCGCGCCGCATGGCCGCCTATGGCGCCGGCGAAATCCTGCTGACCAGCATGGACCGCGACGGCACCAAGTCCGGCTTTGACCTCGAACTGACCCGCACCGTCTCGGACGCCGTGCCGGTGCCCGTCATCGCCTCGGGCGGCGTGGGCAACCTGCAGCATCTGGCCGACGGCGTCACCACCGGCCGCGCCAGCGCGGTGCTGGCCGCCAGCATCTTCCATTTTGGCCAGCATACCGTCGGCGAGTGCAAGCGCTTCATGGCCGAACAGGGCATCGCCGTACGATTGGACTGATTATGAGCAACGAACCCGCCTGGCTGGCCGATGTCGTCTTCGACGAAAACGGCCTGATCCCCGCCATCGCCCAAGACGCCGAAAACGGCCAGATCATGATGGTGGCCTGGATGAACCGAGAATCCCTGGCCGAAACGGCCGCCACCGGCCGCGCCGTGTACTGGTCGCGTTCGCGCCAGCGTCTATGGCGCAAGGGCGAAGAATCCGGCCACGTCCAGGAAGTGCACGAACTTCGCCTGGATTGCGACGGCGACGTCGTGCTGCTGAAGGTCCACCAGGAAGGCGGCATCGCCTGCCATACCGGCCGCGCCAGCTGCTTCTTCCGCCGCCTGGAAGGCCAGACCGACCACGCGTCGTGGGTCACGGTCGATCCGGTGCTCAAAGATCCGGAACTCATCTACAAATGACCGATCAGACCCTGACCGCGGCCGACATCCTGGCCCGCATCGCAGACACCCTGGAAACCCGCCGTCCGCAGAACGGCGGCGATCCTTCGGCCTCCTACACGGCCAAGCTGCTGGCCAAGGGGCCGGATGCCTTCCTGAAGAAGATCGGGGAAGAAGCCACGGAACTGGTCATGGCCGCCAAGGACGGCGTGCCCGACCGCATCGTCAGCGAAACCGCCGATCTGTGGTTCCATTGCCTGGTGGCGCTGACGCATTTCAACCTGCGGCCCGAAGACGTGCTGGCCGAGCTGGCCCGCCGCGAAGGCCTGTCGGGCCTGGTGGAAAAGGCAAGCCGCCCCAAGGACTGACCACGGAAACCACCCCATGAGCGACAACTGTCTTTTCTGCAAGATCGCCGCCGGCGAGATCCCGTCCAAGAAGGTCTACGAGGACCAGGACTTTGTTGCATTCCACGATATCAATCCGGCCGCGCCGGTGCATTTACTGCTGATCCCTCGACGTCATGTCACATCCATGCAGGATATTACGGGCGAGGACGCAGATTGGTTGGGTAGAATGATGTCGTTGGCGCCGCGGCTTGCCGCCGAGAACGGTTGCCGTCCGGGCCCTGATGGCGGATTTCGCATCATGATCAATTCTGGCGTCGAAGGCGGCCAGGAAGTCCCGCATCTGCATTTCCACATCATCGGCGGCTCGCGTCCCTGGAAAGGGCGCGTGGCCCCCACTGCGTAATTCGGAGAATCATCATGGGTAGTTTCAGCATTTGGCATTGGTTGGTCGTCCTGGTCATCGTTGCGCTGATTTTCGGCACCAAGAAGCTGCGCAACATCGGCGGCGATCTGGGCGGCGCGGTCAAGGGCTTCAAGGACGGCATGAAAGAAGCCAACAGCGACAAACCCGCTGAACCGGTCACGCAGCAACGCGTCGCCGGCGACACCATCGACGTGCAGGCCAAGGAAAAGTCCAACTCCTGAGCTGCAGCCAGTCTCCCTCCGGGCCAGCCCTGAACGGGCCGGCCCTTATTGCTTCAATTCCCGAGCGGCCGTCGAATGTTTGATGTCAGCCTCACTGAACTGATGGTGATCGGCGTCGTCGCCCTGATCGTCATCGGCCCCGAACGCCTGCCCAAGGTTGCCCGCACCGTCGGCCACCTGCTCGGGCGCGCGCAGCGTTACGTCAATGACGTCAAGTCCGATATCCAGCGCGAAATCGAACTCGACGAACTCCGCAAGTTCAAGACCGAAATGGAAGACGCGGCCCAGGGCGTGCAGCAATCGCTGAACGAGACCGGGGCCTCGCTGCAGGAACCCGTGCAGCAGTTCCGCGCCGAACTCGACGAAGTCGCCCGCGAAGCCAGCGGCAAGGCCACGCCGGCCGTGGCGCAGGCGCCGGTGACGGCCCAGGTGGCTGCCGCAGGGTCGCCTGCCG
>NZ_DIEJ01000315.1:0-169 GCF_002418565.1 Achromobacter sp. UBA5777
CAGGCCGGGGCGACGGCGCGGCGGGCGGGGGGCAAGGGCAGGGGCCGCAAGCCGGGCAGGGCGGACGGGATCGCGGCGCTGGGACGGCCGGTGTCTCGACCCAGGATCGCGCGCAGAACCGGTCTACCGGTGTTTCGACGCAGGATCGGGCGCAGAACCGCTCAACCGG
>NZ_DIEJ01000315.1:458-29720 GCF_002418565.1 Achromobacter sp. UBA5777
GACCGGGCACGGGCGTCGAACAGCCACAACGCACTGAGCGGGGCGGGCGACGGCGACCGCATGCGACAGCAGAATCAGCGCGGCGAAATGAGCCGCGGTGGCGGCGGGCATCGCAGCACTGGCGCCAGTGCGCCGCATCGTGGCGGCGGGGCAGGCGTCCATCGCGGCGGCGGCGGGCGGGGCGGCGGCGGCCGGAGATAAGCACCATGGACAAGGGACTTCCTATGACGATCGCCCGTTTGCGCGCGCTGTGCTTGGCTTCGGTCCTTGGGCTGGGCGTGGCGGCGCCCGCCATGTCGCAGGCCGTGTATCCCAGCGCCCAGGCGGCGGCGCAGGCGTTTACCGATGCGCTGGCCTTGAATGACGTCGACGCCCTGCGCACCGTGCTGGGTCCGAACCACCGGCAGCTCGTGCCGGGCGGCGTCGATCAGGAAAACATCTATCGCTATCTGGCGGCGTGGGTGCGCAAGCACGACATCGTCGCCGACGGCGGGCGCTCGTGGGTGGCGGTCGGCGATTCCGGGTGGACGCTGCCGGTGCCGCTGGTGCGCGCCGGCCAGGGATGGCGATTCGACCCGGTGGCGGGCAAGGCAGAGATCCAGCGCCGCGCCATCGACCGCAATGAACTGACCGCCATCGAAACCCTGCAGGAACTTCAGGCCGCGCAGACGCGGTATGCGCAAGGGGTCGGCCAGGGCCGGTACGCCACGCGGCTGGTCAGCCGAGCTGGCGAGCGCGACGGCCTGTACTGGCCCGACGTGCCCGGTGCGCCGCAGCAGGCCTTTGGTCCGGACGCGCTGGCGATGGGGCCCGACGTGCCCGTGGACGACGCGTATTTCGGCTATCGATACAAGGTGCTGCCGGGCGGCGCGGGCAATGCGTACCGCATCGTGGCATGGCCCGCGCGTTACGGGCACACGGGCATCGGCACGTTCATCGTGGGGCCGGAAGGCGGCGTGCTGGAGAGTGACCTGGGACCGTCCTCGGCGTCCCGCGCGGCGGCCTTGCGAGACGCCGACATCCGCGCCGGAAACTGGGTGGACGCGAACGGTCAGCCGGCGCTTGCCAGGTAGGTTTTTCGGGGCCATATGCCGCTTTTCACGCGCTTGTTGCGGGGTCGCAACAAGCGCGCATGTTTGGCGTCAAAGCCTGCCGCCGCGCCGCGTTTCCGGCATCACCTGTGACCCATTTGTCAGGCGCCTGTGCCTAAAATGGCGAGCACCGGGTGCCTGCCCGATTTCCCCTTGCCGGATTCCAAATTGAACCCCATGTCTTTTGTCCGCTACGCCCTGTTCGGCGTGGGGATGGCGCTTAGCGCCGCGGCGGCTTCCGCCCCGATTTTTGTCCTGAATTCCCTGGACGCCAACGTCAGCATCATCGATCCGGCCACCTACAAGGAACTGCGGCGCGTGCCCACTGGCAAAGAGCCGCATCACCTGTATCTGACGCCCGACGAAAAGTCGCTGATGATCGCCAACGCCACCGGCGATTCCATCACCCTGATGGATCCCAAGACGGGCGAAGTGCAGCGCACGCTGACCGGCATCGTCGATCCCTACCAGCTGCAGTTCTCGCCGGACATGAAGTGGTTCGTCACGGCGGCCAACCGCCTGGACCACATCGACATCTATGCCTGGAAGCCGCTCGAAAAGGGCTTTGACCTGACGCTGGTCAAGCGCATCCAGGCGGGCAAGACGCCCAGCCACATCATGATCGACAAGCACAGCACGACGGCCTACGTCTCGCTGCAGGACAGCGATCAGCTCATCGCCATCGACCTGGCCACGCAGACGCCCAAGTGGACGGTGTCCACGGGCAAAACGCCCGCCGACGTGTTCCTGACCCCCGACCAGAAGACGCTGCTGGTGGCGCTGACCGGCGACTCGTACGTGGAAGCCTATGACGTCAGCAACGGCCCGGCCAAGCTGATCAAGCGCATCCAGACCGCGGCGGGCGCGCACGCCTTCCGCGCGCAGGGAGACCACCGCCACCTGTTCGTCAGCAACCGCACCGCCAACTCCATCAGCCGCATCGACCTGCAGACGCTGGCCGTCGTCGACACCTTCCCGGTGCCCGGCGGCCCGGACTGCATGGACGTGCTGGCCGACGGCAAGACGCTGCTGGTCACCTCGCGCTGGGCGCGCAAGCTGACAGTGGTGGATCTGGAGCAGAAGAAGGTCGTCAATCAGGTGCCGGTCGGCAAGTCGCCGCACGGCGTGTGGACGCTGAACCATGCGCCGACCCGCTAAGGGCAAAGCCCGGTCCGCGGTCCTGTGCCTGGCGCTGGCCACCTCCATGGCCGGCGCGGCCCCGCAGGCCACCTGCGACAAGCCTGTCTACCTGACGTTCGACACCGGCCACATGGGCGTCGCGCCGCTGGTGGCCGACGTGCTGGCCCGCCATCAGGTCAAGGTCACGTTCTTTCTGGCCAACGAGCGCACGCTGACCGACGGCGCCAGCCTGGACGACGTGTGGGCGCCCTGGTGGAAGGCGCGCGCCGCCGAAGGCCACGCCTTTGCCTCGCACACCTACGACCACGTCTACTGGCAGGGCGACCTGCCGGGCGGCAAGTTCCGCGTCAAGCCCAGCGCCGGGCCCGACGCCGGCAAGCGCGCCGAGTGGACCGCCGAGCAATACTGCGCCGAAATCAAGCGCTCCGTCACCCGGTTCCACCAGATGACGGGCAAGGACATGCTGCCGCTGTACCGCGCGCCCGGCGGCAAGACCTCGCCTGCGCTGCTGAAGGCGGCCAAGGCCTGCGGCTTCGAGCACGTGGGCTGGTCGGCGGCCGGGTTCCTGGGCGACGAGCTGCCCAGCGACAAATACCCCAACGCCAAGCTGCTGGACCAGGCGCTGCGCACCATCAAGCCCGGCGACATCCTGCTTGCCCACCTGGGCATCTGGTCGCGCCAGGACCCGTGGGCGCCCGGCGTGCTGGAACCGCTGATTGAAGGTTTGCAGCGCAAGGGCTATTGTTTTGCCACCTTGAACACCCATCCGGCCTACCGCGACTGGATCGCCACGCATCACTGATCATGGATACGCTTAGCCAACTCTTCGGGGACAGCCAGCAATGGCTCTTCGAGACGGCGATTCAGCCCGCGCTGTTCCACCTGGGCCTGAGCAACTTCATCGAGGACGCCTACGACGCCACCATGTGGCTGCTGGTCGGGCTGATCCAGATCGCGGTGCTGGTGCTGGTCCTGGGACCCCTGCAGCGCCTGCGTCCCGTGGAACCGATGACCGACCGCCGCCAGATCGGCATCGACGTGCTGTACACGCTGATCCACCGCCTGGGCGCCTTCCGGCTGCTGCTGTTCTTTACCATCGACCCGTTCTGGGACAGCATCTTCGGTCAGCTGCACGTGTGGGGCTTTGCGCCGTTCCAGCTGGATCAGTACTGGCCGGGCGTGACTGACAAGGCATGGGTCAGCCTCATCATCTACCTGCTGCTGTTCGACGCGGTGGACTACTTCTACCATCGCGCGCAGCACCGTTTCGGCTGGCTGTGGGCGCTGCATGCCGTGCATCACAGCCAGCGCCAGATGACCATCTGGAGCGACGACCGAAACCACCTGCTCGACGACATGCTGCGCGACGTGCTGGTCGTGTTCGTGTCGCAACTGGTGGGCGTGCCGCCCGCGCAGTTCGTCATGGTGGTGGCCATCACCCAGCTGGCGCAGAGCTTCTCGCACGCGAATCTGCGGCTGCATTTCGGCGCGTTGGGCGAACGCCTCTTGGTCAGCCCGCGCTTTCATCGCCATCACCATTCCATCGCCTACGACGCCTCGTCGCCGGGGCCGGTGGGCGGCTACAACTTTGCCGCGCTGTTCCCGATCTGGGACGTGCTGTTCCGCACCGCGCGGTTTGGGGTGGGCTACGGCCCCACCGGCATCCATGACCAGCAGGCCGAACTGGGCGGACGCGACTACGGACGCGGGTTCTGGTCGCAGCAATGGCTGGGCATCAAGCGCATGACCGGCCGAGACCGCGAACCCGCCGCCGTGCCGCCGGCGCCGCCGGCGGGCATCGAGCGGGCATGAAAAACCCCCGCGCCTGGATATCCAGCGGGCGGGGGTAAGCAGGGCGCGGTCCGGACGACAGGATCCGGTCAACGGATCCTAGAGCGGGGCAACGGGCAGGCAGCTGCGTGCCCGTGTCCCCCGCGATGATCAGGCGCCCGGCGTGTCGTGCGTGGTTTCGCGCTTGATCTCGCCGTGGCGGCGTTCCATTTCCTGACGCAGTTCGCGGCGCAGGCCGGCGGCCTTGAAGCGCTGCTTTTCCTCGTGCGTACGCGGTTCCAGCGGCGGCACGGCGGTCGGGGCGCCCTTGTCGTCCACCGCCACCATCGTGAAATAGCAGCTGTTGGTGTGGCGCACCAGCTTCTTGCGGATGTCTTCGGTCACGACCTTGATGCCGATTTCCATCGACGTGCGGCCCGTGTAGTTCACGGCCGCCAGGAACGTCACCAATTCGCCGACGTGGATCGGTTCGCGGAACACCACCTGGTCGACGGACAGCGTCACGACGTATTGGCCGGCGTACCGGCTGGCACAGGCGTACGCCACCTGGTCCAGATATTTGAGGATGGTTCCGCCGTGTACGTTTCCTGAGAAATTCGCCATGTCAGGCGTCATCAGGATGGTCATCGACAATTGGTGGCTAAAGGCGTCGTCCATGGCGGGCGGCTCATTCATGAATAAAACGCCAATGGTAGCGGCTGGCGGCTGACATCGCGCCGTATTTTTGGTGCGGTCAGGGTTTCTTGGCGGGGGCGTTTGCCTGCGGCTTTGCCGCGCCAGACGGCGATGCGGTCTTGTTTGCGACTGGCGCTTCGGACGTTGCCGGGGCAACGGTCTTTGCGGCGTCTTCCGACGCAGCTGCCGGGCCGCCTGCCGGGGGTTCGCCCGCCGCGGGATCGCCTGCCGCAGGTTCGCCTGCCGCAGGTTCGCGGCCTTTCACGGTGTTGGTCTTCGCAGCCGGACGAGGCTTTTTCGTGGCCATGCCAGTTCTCCAAACAAGGAACCCGGGAAACAAATCCCTGCCCATGCCCTTGTACGGGCGATGGTCCAGCTACCTGCGAATCGAACTGCGCACAGCGGACTGCGTGAATGTCGGACTGCTTGATTTGCCCGATCTGAATCGATCGGTGCAAGTGGCGAAAATCTATCCGCCCGCCGCGTCTGCCGTCAATGTCGTGACGGGAGGCCGCGAGTGCCCCGGCTGCGGCCGCACACGATTCCACGAGCGACCGCAGCAAAGGCCGGAAAAGCCAGATGGATGTGAACGAAGGTTGTAAGACGGATGACGCCAGAGGAACGGTTGAAGTGAAATCTCAACCTTTTGTCCTAAGAGGTGCGGCGTAGGTCGGCGGCGCGCAGGTCGGCCGCCATCCCGATTGACGGCGTGAATCCGGGTCCGCTTTTTTTTGTTTTCATCCGTAACGAACCCGGCCCCGCTTTGCCTTGCGTGTGCGTTGACCTACGCGGCGGCGCGTTCTTCCTTCAACGAAGCCATGTCGATCACGAAGCGGTATTTCACGTCGTTCTTCACCAGCCGCTCGTAGGCTTCGTTGACCGCCTGGATCGGCACCATCTCGACATCGCTGACGATGTTGTGTTCGGCGCAGAAGTCCATCATTTCCTGGGTCTCTTCCATACCGCCGATTGCCGAGCCCGCCAGGGACTTGCGGCCCATGATGAGGTTGGCGCCGGGGATCGGATCCAGCGGCGTCAGTGCGCCCACCAGCGCCATGGTGCCGTCCAGCGCCAGCAGCGCCATGTAGGGATTGACGTCGTGGCTGACGGGAACGGTGTTCAACAGAAAGTCGAACGTGCTGGCGTGCGCCGCCATGGCGTCGGCATCGCGCGACACCAGCACTTCGTCCGCGCCCAGACGCTTGGCGTCGCGCGCCTTGTCGGCAGACGTCGTGATCATCACCACGTGAGCGCCCATCGCGTGGGCAAATTTGACGCCCATGTGGCCCAGGCCGCCCAGACCGATGACGCCCACCTTCTTGCCCGGGCCGACCTTCCAGTGACGCAACGGGGAATACGTGGTGATGCCGGCGCACAGCAGCGGCGCGACGGCCTTCAGGTCGAGCTTGTCGGACACCTTCACGACAAAATGCTCGCGCACCACGATCCGATCGGAATACCCCCCAAACGTCAGCTGGTCGCTGCCGCGTTCCTTGTCGTTATAGGTCAGCGTGGCGTTTTCCTTGCAGTACTGTTCGAGGTTCAGTTGGCATGCCTTGCAGTGGCGGCACGAGTCCACCATGCAGCCCACGCCGGCGTAATCGCCCACCTTGAACTTCGACACGTTTCTGCCGACCTGCGCGACGCGGCCGATGATCTCGTGGCCGGGCACCATCGGGTACATGGAATTGCCCCAGTCGCCGCGCGCCTGGTGCAGGTCGGAGTGGCAGATGCCGCTATACAGGATGTCGATCAGCACATCGTCATCGCCAGGTTCCCGGCGAGTGAAGCTGAACGGGACGAGCGGGGTGTCGGCGCTGTGGGCGGCGTAGCCTTGGGCTTGGATCATGACGGCCTCTTGGGATGTTTATTGAGCAGGCGTTCACAATAGTCCCGGGCTGCTTTGCAGTTCAAGCTAGAATTTCGGCATGATTTATTGAATAAATTTGCACAATCATGGCGCTCGACAACCTGTCCCACCTTGCCGCGTTTTCCGCGGTAGCCCGCTTGGGCAGTTTTCGTAAGGCGGGCGAAGAGCTCAGCCTGTCCACGTCGGCTGTCAGCTACGCGATCCGCAACCTGGAAGAGCGGCTCGGGGTGAATCTGTTCAACCGGACCACACGCAGCGTCGCCCTGACCGAAGCCGGCCATCGCCTGGCCGAGCGCCTGCAACCGGTGTTGCACGGTCTGGACGATGCGCTGGACGAAATGAACCACTTTCGCGGCTCCGCCGCCGGCACGCTGCGCATCAACACGTCGCGCGCGGCGTCGTATCTGCTGCTGATGCCGATGGCGGCGCAATTCCTGGCTGCCTACCCGGACATCCGCCTGGAGATCGGCGAAGACGACAGCTTTGTCGACATCGTTAAGTCCGGTTTCGACGCGGGTGTGCGTCTGCTTGAGGCGGTGCCCGAGGACATGGTGGCCGTGCCCATCGGCCCGGCGCTGCGCTCCGTGGTGGTGGCCTCGCCGGATTACCTGCGGGACCGCGAGCCGCCACGGCATCCGGCTGACCTGATGAGGCACGAATGCGTCCGCTATCGTTTTCCCAGTGGCCGGTACTTCAAGTGGGAATTCAAGCGGGACGCCGAGGTGCTGGAGTTCGACGTGCCGGGGCGTCTGGCCCTGAGCGACGTGCATGCCGAGGTGCGGGCAGCCGCCGACGGCATCGGCATTGGTTACGTGCCGGAAAACTACGTGGCCGGACTGTTGGCATCCGGCAAGCTGGTGCGTCTGCTGGACGACTGGTGCCCGACGATCCCCGGATTCATGCTGTATTACCCCCGCCAGCGCCGTGTGTCATCGGCGCTGCGGGCGTTCATCGACATGGCGCGGCAGTGACGCGCCGCGCCCGAAGCCGCCGGCCCGGCTAGTCCGCTTCGGCCTCGGCGCCGTACAGCGCCGCCAGACATTCGGTCAGCGGCGCAATGCCCTTGGCTAGTTCGTCGACCGCGGCGGCGTCCACACGCGGCAGCGGCGGTATCTCGGCCAGCACCCGCACGCCGCCAAAGCGTTCGATGGCTTCCTTGTTGCCCGCGGAGGGCGGTCCGCTCATGACCACGCCAAGCACCGGAATGCCGCGCCGCTGCAGCGCCGCGAGGCTGAGCAAGGTGTGGTTGATGGTGCCCAGTCCGCTGCGCGCCGCCAACACCACCGGCATGCCCAGGCGCGCGATCAGGTCGATCATCATGTGCGTATCGTCGATCGGCACGTACAGGCCGCCCGCGCCTTCCACGATCAGCGGCGCGCGTGTCGGGGGCGGCACGATACTGGTGGCATCGACCACGGTCTCTTCCAGCGTGGCGGCCGCCCATGGCGATAGCGGCGCCTGGAGGACGTAGGCAGGCAAATGCAGGCGGTGGGGCGGCAACTGGGCTAGCTGGGCCACGGTGTCGGTATCGCCCGGATCCTCGGCGACACCCGTCTGCACGGGTTTCCAGTAGTCGGCGTTCCAGGCGCGGGCGAGGATGGCCGACACCAGCGTCTTGCCGATACCGGTATCGGTGCCGGTTACAAAAACCCCGATGGGGCGCCGCGTCGATGTCTTCTGCATACTGCAAGCCCGGTGAAGGATCACCACGGCCCCATGTTGGTCGAGCGCGGCCGGACAGCGCCGGAACCTGCGGACGTGCCGCGGGCGTAGGGGAGGCGGGCTGCGGCGGCGTGATGGGCAACCGCAGCGGCCAGAGCACCGTTTTATCAGTTGCCCCGTCCGCGCGCCACCCGTCACATAGATCAGTGCCGGAGGATGGGCGGGCGGCATGTTGCCGAAGCGTAGCGGCGGGGCAGTGGCAAATCGTCTTTGGCGTCTTGATTCAGATCAAGGCGGTCGGGGACGGGCCTGACTACCATCGGCAACATGCGTGCCAAATCGATTTTCGCCGTCCCGGCCAGCCTGCCCGATGCCGACCGCCAGCAACGCCGCCATGCGCTGGTGCGTCTGTCGCTGGCTTGGCTGGCAATGATGCAGGTCATGATGTTTGCCTGGCCCGGCTATCTGCGCCATGAATCCATGCCCGCCGACGCGCTGGAAACCCTGGACTGGGCCATCGTCCTCATGAACTGGGCCAGCTTCGCGCTGACCGTGCCGGTCGTCCTGTATTCGGCATGGCCCATCTGGCGCCACGCGGGCGCCAATCTGCGGCAAGGCCGCGCCGGCATGGATGTGCCGGTGGCGCTTGGCATCATCGCCGCCTTCATCCCCAGCGTCCACGCCACGTATACGGGGCGGGGCGAAGTCTATTTCGACTCGGTCACGATGTTCGTCGCGTTCCTGCTGACCGCGCGCTATCTCNNTCTGGAACTGTGCCCCCGCCAATCCTTCGGCGGCGCGGGTTCCGCCGGCCGCCGCCATGCCCGCGTCGAAGACCAGCGCCTGTTGCTCGGCACGCGCGCCGACCGCGTCGCGTCGCGTTTCGTCATGGTGCAGGTCGCGCTGGCGCTGGCTGCCGCGGCGGGCTGGGCCTACATCGATCCCGCCCACAGCATCCCCGTCATGGTGGCGCTGCTGGTCATGAGCTGTCCGTGCGCCATGTCCATGGCCGTGCCCACCGCCATGGCCTCCGCGCACAGCGCACTGGCCGCGCACCCCGACATGCCCGAGGCCGCGCTTGACGCGCTGCTTGCCGAGGCCCGGCGCAAGGCGCGGCAGAATCTTTACGGCTCGCTCGTCTGGCATCTGCTGATGACGCCGCTGGCCCTGGTGGGCTGGGTCACGCCCTGGCTTGCCGCCATCACCATGCTGGTGTCGTCGCTGGCCGTCGCCTACAACTCCTGGCGCCTGTGCCGCCGCGACTGGTCGGGCCGTCTGGCCGCTGGCGCCGCGCTGGGAGCCGCGCCATGACCATCCTCTACCTGCTACTGCCGCTGTCGCTGCTTTTCGTGCTGGCGATCGGCGTATCGCTGTGGTGGGCCGTCTTCAACGGCCAGTACGACGACACCGACAGCGCCGGCACGGCCATCCTGCGCGACGACGACAGCGGCGCCGCCGGCCGCCGCTGATCGCCGACGCAAATTACCGCTGCCGACGCGCCTTCCACGAACCCGCCGCGGCGCATCGGCCAGGTCTTTTCACGGCCCGATACCCCTAATAGCGTTGCGGTTATGCAGCGATGTCCAAGGCGTCGCAACCCGGTTGATCCAAATCAACGCCTCCTCGAGTGACTAGTCCCATCATCGAAGCCTGGAAGTTCTTGTTACTTTAGGGGATGGGTGATGAACGATTGCCCCGCAATCGCAAGCAAGTCCGATACCTTCAACTACAAGGTCGTGCGGCAGTTCGCCATCATGACCGTGGTCTGGGGCATTGTCGGCATGGCTGTCGGTGTTTTTCTGGCCGCTCAGCTAATTTGGCCTCAATTGAATTTCGACACCGCATGGCTCAGCTACGGCCGCCTGCGCCCGCTGCACACCAACGCCGTGATCTTCGCCTTCGGCGGCAGCGCACTTTTCGCGACGTCCTACTACGTCGTCCAGCGCACCTGTCAGGCGCGCCTCTTCTGCGACAAGCTCGCCGCCTTCACGTTCTGGGGCTGGCAGGTCGTCATCGTTGCAGCCGCCATCACCTTGCCCATGGGCTTTACCAGCAGCAAGGAATACGCCGAACTCGAATGGCCCATCGACATCCTGATCACGCTGGTCTGGGTCGCCTACGCCATCGTGTTCTTCGGCACCATCATCAAGCGCCGGTCCAAGCACATCTACGTGGCCAACTGGTTCTTCGGCTCGTACATCCTCACCATCGCCATCCTGCACATTTTCAACAACATTGAAATGCCGGTGTCGATGTGGAAGTCCTACTCCGCCTACGCGGGCGTGCAGGACGCCATGGTGCAGTGGTGGTACGGCCACAATGCGGTGGGCTTCTTCCTGACCACCAGCTTCCTGGGCATGATGTATTACTTCGTGCCCAAGCAGGCCGGCCGTCCCATCTACTCGTACCGCCTGTCCATCGTCCACTTCTGGGCGCTGGCCTTCACGTACATGTGGGCGGGCCCGCACCATCTGCTGTACACCTCGCTGCCCGACTGGACCCAATCGCTGGGCATGACCTTCTCGCTGATCCTGCTGGCGCCTTCCTGGGGCGGCATGATCAACGGCATCATGACCCTGCAGGGCGCCTGGTACAAGCTGCGCACCGATCCGATCCTGAAATTCATGGTCACCGCGCTGTCGTTCTACGGCATGTCCACGTTCGAAGGCTCGATGATGTCGATCCGCACCGTGAACGCGCTGTCGCACTACACGGACTGGACCATCGGCCACGTGCACTCCGGCGCGCTGGGCTGGGTCGCCATGATTTCGTTCGGCTCGCTCTACTACCTGATCCCGCGCCTCTATGGCCGCGAAAAGATGTACAGCGTCAAGGCCATCGAACTGCACTTCTGGATCGCGACCATCGGCGTGGTGCTGTACATCGCCGCCATGTGGATCGCCGGCGTGCAGCAAGGCCTGATGTGGCGCGACACGGCGCCGGACGGCACCCTGGTCTACAGCTTCGTCGAAGAACTGAAGACGCGCGTTCCGTACTACCTGATCCGTTTGCTGGGTGGAACCCTGTTCTTGTGCGGTGTGTTCGTCATGGCCTGGAACGTATGGAAGACGGTGAGCGGCGCGACCGCGGTCAATCCCGCCATTCCGCAAGACGATCCCCATGCCGCCCGTCCGTCGGTCCCCGCGACCGCCGTGCCGGCCACTGTTTGACGAGGACATCATGGCCAACAAGAATCACGGCTTCTTTTCTCATCAGACCCTCGAGAAGAACATCGGCTGGATGATCATCGCCAGCATCCTGGTGGTCTCCTTCGCAGGCCTGGTGCAAATCATCCCGCTGTTCTTCCAGCACAGCACCACCCAGCCCGTGGCGGGCGTCGAACCCTACAGCCCGCTGCGGCTGATGGGCCGCGACGTCTACATCCGCGAAGGCTGCGTGGGCTGCCACTCGCAGCAGGTGCGCGTGCTCGCCGCTGAAGTCCAGCGCTACGGGTCGTACTCGCTGGCGTCCGAGTCGGTGTTCGATCACCCGTTCCTGTGGGGTTCCAAGCGCACGGGTCCGGACCTGGCGCGCGTCGGCGAGCGCTACTCCGACGACTGGCACCGCATCCACTTGCGCGATCCGCGCAAGGTGGTGCCGGAATCGAATATGCCCGCCTATCCGTGGCTGGAAAAGACGGTCATCACCGGCCAGAACGTTGACCAGCGCATGCGTGCCCTGCGTGCCCTGGGCGTGCCCTACACCGACGAGGAAATCGCCGCCGCGCCCAAGGCCATCGAAGGCAAGACGGAAGAAGACGCGCTGGTGGCCTACCTGCAAGGGCTGGGTGTCGGCGTGCGCAAGGCGCAGCTTGCCAAGCAGGCCGAAGAAGCCAAGGCGGAAGCGGCCAGGAAGGCTCAGCAACCCGCTGCCCAATCGGCCGTGCAACCCGCCGCGCAAGCGGCTACGGGAGGCTGATCATGGTCGGCTACCTGAGCGCAATCGTCACCGCCATCTCGATGGCAACCTTTTTCGGCATCGTCTGGTGGGCCTGCTCGCGCGGCCGCCAGGGCGCCAACCGCGAGTCGGCCATGCTGCCGTTCGCACTGCCCGATGAATTCGGGCAGGCACAACAAGATGGAGCGAATCGGTCATGAGCGATTTCGTCAATGGCTTCTGGGGGTATTTCATCTCGATCGTCGCCGTGGGCGGGGTGGTGTGGTGCGTGTGGCTGCTGTACACGCAACGCCGCTGGCTCACCGCCAAGCCGGCCAGTGGCCAGGTCGAGGACACCGGCCACGTCTGGGACGGCGACCTGACCGAACTCAACAACCCGGTCCCGACCTGGTGGACGTGGATGTACCTGCTGGCCTGCGCCTTTGCACTGGGATACCTCTTCCTGATGCCGGGCCTGGGCGAATACAAGGGCAAGCTGGGCTACAGCAGCGCCGACGAAGTGGCGCAGCAGCAGGCCAAGATGGCTGAAGCCGTGCGTCCCATCTACGCGCGCTTCGAGACCATGACGGTGCCGCAGATTGCGCAGGATCCGGGCGCCCGTGAAATCGGCCAGCGTCTCTTCCTGAACACCTGCGCGCAGTGCCACGGCTCCGACGCCAAGGGTGCGCCCAGCTTTCCCAACCTGACGGACGGCGACTGGCTGCACGGCGGTTCGCCCGAAGCCATCATGCAGACCATCAAGGAAGGCCGCCACGGCATCATGCCGCCCTGGAAGGCTTCGATCGATCCCAAGATGGCCGGCGACATCGCGCAATACGTGCGTTCGCTGTCGGGCCTGACCGCCGATCCGGTCCGCGTGTTCCGCGGCAAGCGCGAATTCGCCAACTTCTGCGTCGCCTGTCACGGTGTCGATGGCAAGGGCAACCAGCTTGTCGGCGCGCCGAACCTGACGGACGACGTCTGGCTGTACGGCAGTTCGGAAGCCAGCATCGTCAAGACCATTCTTGATGGCCGCGACAACCGCATGCCGGCGCACGAACACATCCTGAGCCCCGAGCAGATCAAGATCCTGACTGCGTGGGTCTGGGGACTGTCCAACAAGCCCGACGCGTCGACGCAGACCGCTGCCGCGCCGGCCGAGGCCAGCACTGCCAAGCAGTGAACCGGCAGCACGTAAATGGGAGGCCGCGCGGCCTCCCATATCACTAAGCACTTACAAGCACGGAGCAGCAAATGGAAGATGGGTCAACCGCAAGCGTCAGCAGTTCGCCTGGCGGTGACCCGCCGCCCTGGCGGCCGCATACACGGCCGCCGCGTCCTGGCCAGGAAACCCTGGAGCAGACGTTGGCGGGGGTGCGCAGCAAGATCTATCCGCGATCCGTCAGTGGCATCTTTGCCCGCTGGCGTATCGCGTTCGTCTTTATCACGCAGATCATCTTCTACGGCTTGCCCTGGCTGGAATGGAACGGCCGCCAAGCGGTGCTGTTCGATCTGGGCGCGCGCAAGTTCTACATCTTCGGCCTGGTGCTGTGGCCGCAGGACGTCGTGTACCTTGCCGTGCTGCTGGTCATTTCGGCATTGGCGCTGTTTCTCTTTACCGCGGTGGCCGGGCGCCTGTTCTGCGGCTACGCCTGTCCCCAGACCGTCTACACCGAAATCTTCATGTGGATCGAGCGCAAGGTCGAAGGCGACCGCATCGCGCGCATCCGGCTGGACGAGTCCCCCTGGAGCTGGCGCAAGTTCCGTCTGAAGTTCACCAAGCACTTCCTGTGGATCGCGTTGGCCTGGTGGACCGGCTCTACGTTCATCGGCTACTTCGCGCCCATCCGCGAACTCGGCCACGAACTCTTCGCGCTGCAGCTCGGACCCTGGCAGTGGTTCTGGATGCTGTTCTACGGTTTCGCCACCTGGGGCAACGCCGGCTTCATGCGCGAATCGGTGTGCAAGTACATGTGCCCGTACGCCCGCTTCCAGAGCGTGATGGTCGACCCGGACACCTTCGTCGTCACCTACGACAAGCGCCGCGGCGATCCGCGTGGTGGCCGCTCGCGCAAGGTGGACCACAAGGCGAAGGGGCTGGGCGACTGCGTCGACTGCAGTCTCTGCGTGCAGGTCTGCCCAACCGGCATCGACATCCGTGACGGTCTGCAGTACATGTGCATCGGGTGCGGCGCCTGCATCGACGCCTGTGACCAGGTGATGGACAAGATGCAGTATGAGCCAGGCCTCATCCGCTACACGTCCGAGCGCGCCATGCTGGATGGTCTGTCCACCAAAAGCGCGCGCTCGCATCTGCTGCGGCCTCGCGTCCTGATCTACGGCACGTTGATCCTGTTGCTGGCGATCGCCTTCGTCGTCTCGCTGGTGGTCCGCAATCCGCTGCGCGTCGACGTAATCCGCGACCGCGGCGTGCTGGGCCGCGAGGTGGCAGGGGGCATGATCGAGAACGTGTATCGCCTGCAGATCATCAACACGTCCGACGCGCCCATGCGGCTGCGCCTGACGGCCGAAGGCATGCCCGACCTGGCGGTGCTGGCGGGCCAACAGGGATCGGACGTGGTCGAGGTCGAACCCGCCGCCAACAAACTGGTGCCGATGGTCATCCGCGCCCCGGCAGGCGCGGCGCCCGGCGCCCATCCCATCACGCTGCGCGCGAAGGGGCAGGATGGCGAGAACCGGCAGGTTGAAACCGACGAAGCTGCCAGTTTCTACGTGCCCGAGTAGCGCTGACGTCCGTCCAGGTCACCAAAAGGAATTTTCATGAATGCTGCACAAATCACCGTTGACGCCGCCGACGCGGCGCATCCCGCCAAGCCCTGGTACCGCGAGCCGTGGCCGTGGATCCTGATGGCTGGTCCGTTCGCCGCCATGGTCGGCTGCTTAATCACGATCTACTTCGCGATGACCCAATTCGCCAGCCAGCCCATCCAGGAGGGTGTGGTCAAACGCGGTCTGGTCATTGAACAAACGGCGTCCGGCGCGACCGCGAGCCCGGCGCCGTCGCCCGGCGGCCCCGCAGCCGCCAAACCTTGATCGTGGGAGTTCATACATGGGATTGCGATCTTTGATGTGGATCCTGTGGCCGTCGTTCATGGCGGCGGCTGCGGGTAGCGCGCTGATCTTCGCTCTGATCGACCCGCTGGACGTGGCCATATTCGGCTACGTCCCAACCGGCAGGATGGGCTTCTACACGGTGTCGTTCTTTGTCTTGTGGTTGATGGCCGGCCTGTCTAGCGCACTGACGGCGTACCTGATGCCCAAGGTTGAAGAAGACGACGACTTCTAGTTCCAGTGTTCCCAAAAAGAAAACACACCGTTCCGCCAGGTTGAACAAGCGCGGGCCGCGCGACGGGTAAAATCCTCCGGCTATGGTCAAGTTGGGGGCTCGCGTGCAGCCAGTCATTTCAGTACAAGGCTTATCCAAGCAATATGCGTCGGGATTCCAGGCGCTCAAGAATGTCAGCCTGGACATCCAGCGCGGCGAAATATTCGCGTTGCTCGGGCCGAACGGCGCGGGCAAGACGACGCTGATCAGCATCATCTGCGGCATCGTGAATCCCACCCACGGCACGGTGCTGGCTGACGGCCACGACATCGTGTCCGATTTCCGTGCCGCCCGGTCCAAGATCGGATTGGTGCCGCAGGAAATCTCCACCGATGCCTTCGAAAGCGTCTGGAACACGGTCACCTTCAGCCGCGGCCTGTTCGGTAAGCCGGCCGATCCCGCCTATATCGAAAAGGTCCTGCGCGATCTGTCGCTGTGGGACAAGAAGGACAGCCGCATCATGGCGCTGTCCGGCGGCATGAAGCGGCGCGTCATGATTGCCAAGGCGCTGTCGCACGAACCGGCCATCCTGTTCCTGGACGAGCCCACCGCGGGCGTCGACGTCGAATTGCGGCGCGGCATGTGGGAAATGGTGCGACGGCTGCGCGAAGGCGGCGTCACCATCATCCTCACCACGCACTACATCGAAGAAGCCCAGGAAATGGCGGACCGCATCGGCGTGATCCGCAAGGGCGAGATTATCCTGGTCGAGGAAAAGAATGCGCTGATGGCCAAGCTGGGCAAACGCCAGCTTGCGCTGACGCTGAAGGCGCCGCTGCCGGGCATTCCGACAGCGCTGGACGCCTACCAGCTTGAGCTTTCGCCCGACGGCTATAAGCTCGTCTATACCTACGACAACGAGCGGGGCGGCGATATTTCGCGTCTGCTGCAGGACCTGAGCCGCCTGCAGATCGAATTTGCAGACCTGAACACCTCGGAAAGCTCGCTCGAGGACATCTTTGTCAGCCTGGTGCACGGTCAATCATGAACTTCTACGCCATCCGCGCCATCTACCTTTTTGAAATGGCCCGCGCCTGGCGCACGCTGATGCAAAGCGTGCTGTCGCCGGTGATTTCAACGTCTCTTTACTTCGTCGTGTTCGGCTCGGCCATCGGTTCGCACATGGTCGAAATTGACGGCGTGAGCTACGGCGCGTTCATCGTGCCCGGCATGATCATGCTGTCGCTGCTGACGCAGAGCGTGGCCAACGCCTCGTTCGGCATCTACATGCCGCGCTTTTCGGGCACGATCTACGAGATCCATTCCGCACCAATCTCCTATGTGGAAATCCTCGCCGGATACGTGGGGGCCGCCGCCAGCAAGTCCATCATCCTGGGCCTCATCATGCTGGCCACCGCGCGCCTGTTCGTGACGTTCGACGTGGCGCATCCGTTCTGGATGCTGTCGTTCCTGGTGCTGACCGCCGTGACGTTTAGCCTGTTCGGTTTCATCATCGGGATCTGGGCCGACGGGTTTGAAAAGCTGCAGATCATTCCGTTGATGATCATCACGCCGCTGACCTTTCTGGGCGGCACGTTCTATTCGATCAACATGCTGCCGCCGTTCTGGCAGACCGTCACGCTGTTCAATCCGGTGGTCTACCTGGTCAGCGGTTTCCGCTGGGCGTTCTTTGGCGTCGCGGACGTCAGCATCGGCGTCAGCGTGGGCATGACGCTGGCCTTCCTGGTTGCATGCCTGATCGGCGTGCGGTGGATTTTCAAGACGGGCTACCGTCTGAAGACCTGACACGACAGCAGCCTCAGGCCTCTCACACTGCGAAAGGCGCCGCATGTCCCGTTCAGGGCATGCGGCGCCTTGTCTTTACGAGGCGGCCGTCGTGGGCGGCGTGACTGCGTGTCCGTCCGCCAGGGCTTACCGCGCCGGTTGCATCTTCATCAGGCGATCACGAAGCTGGGGATCCTGCTGCACGGCCTGGCCGATGCCGTTGAATTCCTCGACCGACAGTCCGTCCGCGCGGACCAGCTTGACCATCCTTTCGTCCGCTTCCTTGACGACCTTCTGCTTGGCGTCGTCGGTCTTGGCGGCTTCGACCTTCGGACGGTACTCGTCAACGACACCAGAGATCTTCTGCGACGCCGAAGCGAATTTCTGCAATTGCTGATCTGTCGGCTTCTGCACGGCGGGCGCCATGCCCGGCTGAGCTTGCGTCTGCGCCGGAGCCTGGGCGGCCTGTTGAGCCAGGGCAGGGGCACCGGACAGCGCCGTCGTCAGAATGGCGGCGGATAGGAATGCATATTTGGAACGCTGCATCAAAACTCCTTGTTCCGGTTGAAAGTCCGACCATGATGACCAGCCGGACGGCCGTGGGACAAGTTTCGCGATGTGTTTTCCTGTGTCGGCAGACCACGAGATCCCCGACGCGCGGCGGGGGGGCAGCCCCAGGGGACGACGGCCCCTTGCGTTCGAAACGTTTTGCGCGGTTTCGTAGTCGCTGCTGGCCGCGATGTGTCCTTAGGTTTGTCCTTCGGAAGCGGATCGGACGTCTTTGCGGGCTTAGGCCGCGTACCAGAACACCGCGAAGAAATGGCAGACGGTGCCGGCCAGCACGAACAGATGCCAGATGAAATGGCTATAGCGCCAGCGGTTGTCGAACACAAAGAAGACCACACCGCCGGTGTAGGCGAGGCCGCCAGCCACCAGCCACCACAGGCCGCCGGTCGGCACCAGTTCAAGCAAGGGTTTGACCGCGATGACGACGATCCAGCCCATCGCCAGATACAGGCCGGTGGATAGCGCGGGCCGGTTGAGCCGCTTGCTGGCTTTCAGGCCCACGCCCAGCAGCGCCAGGCCCCACACCAGTCCGAAGAGGGTCCACCCCCACGGGCCGCGCAGCGCGCCCAGCGCGAACGGGGTGTAGGTGCCCGCGATGAGCAGGTAGATGGCCGAGTGGTCCAGCACGTTGAAGATCTGCTTGGCGCGGCAGCGGGGCAGGGCGTGATAGATGGCGGACGCGAGGTACAGCAGGCACATTGACGCAGCAAAAACGGCGGCGCCGGCGATGAAGGCGGCATCGCCCTGGCGCACGGCGGCGGCAATCAGGAGTGGCGTGCCGGCCAGCGCGCCCACGGCGCCCAGGCCGTGGCTGATGCTGTTGGCGATTTCTTCGCCCAGGGTCTGGGGTCGGTCGTTGGGAAACATGGGGAGCCTGTTGATGACAAGTTTTCCACCTTAGGCTTTTTGGCATGCGCGCTCAAGGCGCTCGTCGGGCAGGCTTGACCGATCGCAACGTCGTTACGCTGTGATACATTCGTCCCGCGAACAAACCGCCCAATAGAGGCGTCGCACGTTCTTCACTCCGGGCTTGCACGTCGGCCGCGCCAGGCGCTGCCGTGATCGACACTCTTAGGGGAAGCACTCATGAATCCGGCAATTGGTCTTTCGGTTGGGGCGTCCTCTCCGCCCATCCACGCGTGCGCATCAGACGACGGGCATCCGCCTTGCGGAGCGGCGTAGCCGCGGCGACCGCCGTCCGGCGCTGCCAACCCCGGCACCCCGGGCGGCGCGGCAAACAGGAACTTCCGAACAGGCCCTAACAATGGCGCGCAGTTTCAGCAGTCTGTTTTTCAAAGCGGCAAAAAAAATCCCCCGCCTCCAGCGCACGGCAATGCGCATGGCGGCTCCCAAACCGGCCCGCAAGCGCGCCACGGCGGCGCGCAAGACGGCCGCCAGCGCCACGGCGGGGCGTGCAGTCAAGACGGCGCGGCCGGCCGGGACAGCGGACGCGGGCAGGGCGGCGGCGCCCGAGGCAGCGTCGCGCGGCGTTGGCCGCTGGGAGGCCTCCCGCCAGTTCACGGACAAGACCGGCCGCCGGCTGGCCTTTGCCCGCTATACCCCCGCTTGCGCAACTGCAACAGCCGCCGGCATGCCGCTGGTCGTGATGCTGCACGGTTGCCGGCAGACAGCCGAGGCCTTCGCGCGAGGATCGCGGATGAACCAGTGGGCGGACGCCGGGGATTTCATGGTGCTGTATCCGCAGCAATCCCTGGCGCGTCAGGTGCAGCGCTGCTGGCGCTGGTTTCAGCCGGATGACGATCATGGCGGGGCCGAGGCCGATCTGATCGCGGCCCTGATCCGGTCGGAAGTCGTGCGCCACGGTCTGGACCCCGAACGCGTCTACGTGGCCGGCCTGTCGGCGGGGGCGGGGATGGCGGCGCTGGTCGCGTTGCGGCATCCGAGCCTGATCGCCGCGGTGGCCATGCACTCGGGGCCGGTCGTGGGCGACGCGCATAACGCGGGCAATGGCCTGAGCACGATGCGGCGCGGCAGTATCAAGCCGTTGGCGCCGTTGGTGCAAGCCGTGGCGGACCCGGCCGTCTTTGACCTGGGCATGCCGGCGCTGATCCTGCACGGCCAGCTTGATCCGGCCGTGGCGCCGCGCAATGCCAGGCAGTTGTTCGAACAGTTCCGCACCTTGAATGCCGCCGATCCGCACGCGCTGCCGATCGAGCGCGTGCTGGGATTGGGCACCGAAAAAGCGTACCGCAGGGTGGATGTGCTGCGCGGCCGCAAGACGGTGCTGCGGCTGTGCGAGATCACGCGGCTTGAACACGCCTGGAGTGGCGGGGATCCCGCGATCCGGTATCACGCCCGCAGCGGTCCCGATGCCTCCGCGCTGGTGTGGCGTTTCTTTCAGAGTCAGCGGCGTGCGGGCGCGATTGCCGTTGCGCAATGACAGACACGCACGTTTCGGCAGGCTGCTGGCAGGCGGCAGACAAATGGCAACGGGTAGCTGCCACGGCGCGCCGGATTATCCGGGCATGAAGAACGATGATGTCGCCGGCACCGCCGACCGGGCGGCGCCGGGCCGGCGTAACATCGCTGCAATCCCGACGCGTCCGGCGCCCGGCGCCTGTCTACGCACTTTTGCTGCCCAACTCTTATGGAACCCGTCGTTATGCCCCTGTCCATGTACCAAGCATCCGTGCCTGTCTTCATCCGCGGCCTGAACGTTCTTGCCGCGTTGCTTGAAAAGGCCGTCGCGCACGCGCAAACCGCCGGCATCGACCCTGCGGAACTCGTCAATGCGCGCCTCGCGCCCGATATGTACCCGCTGTCGGGGCAAGTGCAACGTGCCAGCGATGCGTCCAAGTTCGCGGCACAGCGGCTGTCGCAAGGCGACGCCCCGAAATTCGCCGACACCGAGACCACGCTTGCGCAATTGCAGCAGCGCGTCGCGGACACGATCGCATATCTGGAAAGCGTCAAGCCCGAGCAGGTGGACGGCGCCGAAGGCCGCCGCATCACGCTGAGCTTTGGCAACTTCAAGCCTGAATTCCAGGGCGACGAGTATCTGCTGACGTTCGCGCTGCCCAACTTCTACTTCCACGTGACCACCGCCTACGGCATCCTGCGCCAGGCTGGCGTGCCGATCGGGAAGCTGGATTTCCTGGGGCCGTACCCGCAACTGGCCCCCTGATGAATCCAGGCGGACGCGGCGTCGCCGCACCCTCATTTTTTTGACGGGTCTCCGCAGCCCTCCGTTGGCCCCATCTTCGCCATGTTCTGCTGGATCTCCTCGGGCGTGAGGTCCTGCATGTGCGTGGCGATGGACCAGCGGTGGCCGAACGGGTCCACCACCTGCCCGTAGCGGTCGCCCCAGAACATGTCGGCGGCGGGCATCGTGACTTGCGCGCCCGCCGCGACCGCCTGCTGGATCGAAGCGTCTGCGTCGGTCACATACAAGTGCAGCACCGCGGGCGTGCCCTTGAGCGCCTTCGGTCCCAGGCTGCCCCATTCCGGAAAATCATCCATCAGCATCAGGACCGAATCGCCGATCCGGATGGCCGCGTGCATGATCTTGCCGTTGGGCCCGGGCAGCCGCATCAGCTCCTCGGCATTGAAGGCTTTCTGGTAGAAGGCGAGGGCGTCGGATGCGCCCTCGCAAATAATGTGCGGCGTCAGCGTGTGCATGCCGTCGGGAATGGGCTTGGCTGCTTTGGTGGCCATGATGTGTCTCCAGGTTTGTTGAACGGCTGCGGGTTGAATGCCCGCGGCCGGGTTCGCTAGTTGCCGACCAGCGTGGCAAAGCCGCCCCAGCACATGCGCTTGACGTCGAACACGCCCTCGCAGCACATGTCCGCCAGGCGCGGGTCGGACATCACCTTGGCGTTGATGCTGTTGCGCGCTTCCTTGCTGGGATACAGGATCCACGCAAAGACGACCACTTCGCCTTCACGCGCCCCGGCCGCCGCGCTGAACGACGCGAAGCCTTCCCCGTCGATGTCGTCGGCCACGCCTTCGCGGTAGTCCAGCGCGCCGTGCTCGCGCCAGATGCCCTCGGCGTGCGTAGCCATTTTCTTGTACGTCTCCAGATTGGCCTTGGGTACGCATAGCAGGAAACCGTCTATGTACTTGTCCATCGATCACTCCTCACGTCCGTGTTGTTCTGGTTTGGGCCGGCACGTCCGCAATCCGTTCCGGCCGCCGTCCGGATTCCTGGATCGGCAGGAACCACTTTATCGGGATCCAGGCGGCTTTCAGATAGGCAATTGCGACAATATTGCGGGTGGATTGCGTCAGCCTGCAGGCGTATGCTTGGCGAGATGAAAAACGTCGCGTTCCTGCTTCCCAAGGGGACCAATATTGCGTCCCTGGAAACCGCGCGCCACGGCTTCATGGTGGCCAACGAATACCTGCGCGCGCATGGCCGCGAGCCGCGGTTCCATGTGCGCACGCTTGCGCTGACGCGCGAGGTCAGCCTGGACGACGGACGCATCAAGGTGCAGGCCGACATGGTGCTGGCCGACGCCACCGACATCCATATCTGCATTGCGCCGCCGCTTCTGGGTTCGGTATCGGACGCGGTCCTGTCCAACCGCGAACTCATCGAATGGCTGTCGCGCCATCACCGCGAAGGCGGCGAGGTCGCCAGCCTGTGCATGGGCGCCGCGCTGCTCGCCGCGGGCGGCGTGCTCGATGGGCAGCAGGCGGTGGTGCACTGGGTCGCGCAAAACCTGTACGCCAGCCTTTTTCCCACGGTGCGTTGGACCAGCGATCGCGTCGTCATGGCAGAAAACGGGGTTTATACGAGCGGCGGCGCGTTTTCGGCCGCGCATCTTGTGCTGCACCTGATCGAAAAGTACACCGACCGGGACACCGCGATCTGGTGCGCCAAGTATTTCCAGCTGGACTGGAGCCGCCAGAGCCAGTTGCCTTTTTCGGTCTTCATGGGGCAGAAGTCGCACGCGGACGAAATCGTGCGGGCGGTGCAGGAATATATTGAAGGCCGCTACCAGGAAAAGATCACCGTCGAGGAACTGGCCGGCCGCCACGCGCTGGGCCGCCGCACGCTGGAGCGGCGTTTCCGCCAGGCCACCGGCAACAGCATCGTCGAATACGTGCAGCGTGTGCGCGTCGAAGCCGCCAAGCAGCGGCTGGAAAGCTCGCGCAAGAGCGTCTCCGAAGTCATGTACGAAGTCGGCTACAACGACACCAAGGCCTTCCGCGACATCTTCAACAAATACTGCGGCATGTCGCCTGTGGGATATCGCGAGCGGTATCAATAGCACGGCGATTGCGCTGCAAAGACCGCTTGAACGCTGCCGCACGCGGGCCGACGTCAAGCTTGTTGCAGCAGTGTTGCTGCGCCACGCCTTATCTTCGTTGTCTTTGTGGAATCGCAAACAACGCCATGCGCAAATGTTTGCGAAATGTGTCGGGAAACATAGACTGGGGTTTTCCCTGAGGCCCACCTATGAAGCTCCGCACCCATTTCGGCAATCTCTCCATCGGCACCAAACTGGGCCTGGGCTTTGGCGTCGTGCTGGCCCTGCTGCTGGCTCTGGCCGGCGTGTCGCATTTCGAACTGACACGCATCGGCAGCATCAACCGCGCCATCACGCAGGAAACCTGGGTGAAGGCCAACGCGATCTCGGTGGTCGACGTCACGACGCGCGCCAACGCCCGCGTCAATCTGGAACTGATCGTCAACGCCGACCCGGCCGCGATGGACAAGCTGTTCCAGCAGATCGAGGCCAACCGCAAGCGCATCGACGACGCCCTGGCCACCCTGCGGCCGTTGATGACGACGGCCGATGTCAGCGCCCGGCTGCGCACGCTGGAAGAGGCTCGGGGCCGATACGTGAAGTCCTTCCAGTCGGTGGGCGCGCTGCTCAAAAGCGCTGATCGCGACGGCGCCCGCCAGCGCATGCTGCAAGAGACGTTGCCCATTCTGGACAGCCTGCAGGATCACATCATCGCGTTGTCCCGGGAACAGTCGGCCGACATGGACGAAGCCGGCATTGCAAGCCAGGCCGTCATCCAGGAAGCCGAGCGGCTGAACGTGGGCCTGGCCGGCCTGGCGCTCGCCTTGGGTGCGTTGCTAGCGTGGCGGGTCAGCCGGTCGATCACCCGACCGCTGGCGCGTGCGGTCAAGGCCGCGGAAACCGTGGCGGGCGGTGACCTGGGCCAGCGGATCGAAGCGGGCTCCCGCGATGAGACTGGGCGCCTGCTTCACGCCTTGCAGGACATGCAGGAGCGGCTGGCGGGCGCCGTCCGTGCGATCCGGCACGGATCGGAAACGATTTCCAGCGCCTCGGGCCAGATTGCGGCGGGCAACGCCGATCTCTCAAGCCGCACCGAAGAACAGGCGGCATCGCTTGAGGAAACCGCGGCGTCGATGGAAGAGCTGGCTTCGACCGTGAAGCAGAACGCGGACAACGCGCGCCAGGCCAACCGGCTTGCAGCCAGCGCATCGGAAATCGCGCTGCGCGGTGGGGCGGCGGTGTCCGCGGTGGTCGGCACCATGCAGGAGATCTCGGCCAGCTCGCACAAGATTTCCGACATTGTGTCGGTGATCGACGGCATCGCGTTCCAGACCAACATCCTTGCGCTCAACGCGGCGGTCGAAGCCGCCCGTGCGGGCGAGGAGGGCAAGGGCTTTGCCGTGGTAGCGGGTGAAGTCCGCTCGCTGGCGCAGCGCAGCGCGCAGGCCGCGCGCGAGATCAAGGCCTTGATCGAAGATTCCGCCGGCAAGGTGGGCGCGGGCGCGCGTCAGGCCGAGGGCGCGGGCGCCACCATGCAGGAGATCGTCACCGCCGTGCAGCAGGTGACGGACATCATGGGCGAGATTGCCGCCGCGTCGCACG
This sequence comes from Achromobacter sp. UBA5777, assembly GCF_002418565.1. Taxonomy (NCBI): domain Bacteria; kingdom Pseudomonadati; phylum Pseudomonadota; class Betaproteobacteria; order Burkholderiales; family Alcaligenaceae; genus Achromobacter; species Achromobacter sp. UBA5777. Next base: position 25,017 of record NZ_DIEJ01000315.1, read on the forward strand.
AGCAGGCCAGCGGTATCGATCAGGTGAACCTTGCCGTGGCGCAGATGGACGAAGTGACGCAGCAGAACGCGGCGNNCGCGGCGCTGGTCGAGGAAGCCGCTGCCGCCGCCGGCTCGATGCAGGACCAGGCACGCGAGCTGGTGCGGGCGGTGGGCGTGTTCAGGCTGTCTGAAGACACCACGCGGCGCGGACCGGAGCAAGATCCCACTCGCGCCCCGGGCACGTTGATGCTTGCCTAGCGCCGCTATTCTCCGCAGGCGGCCTGCAATGCCTTCATCTGCGGGCTGCCTTGCGCAAAGCGCACGAACTGCACCTGGCTTTCGTCCAGCGTCTCGTCCTTGATGGTGGTGACCAGCGTGTCGTTCAGGAAATAGCGGGTGGCCGGCAAGAAACCGACCTGCGACCGGCGGCAATCGAACAGCACCTCGGTCACTGACCGGTCATAGCGCACGGGCTGCTTGTCCGCGCCCGGAATGGTCTGCGCGGCGGTGTAGCGCAGTTCCATCCTGCCCCGCGCGTTGCCCGACGCTTGCTGCGTGTTGGGCAGGCCCCCGATCCGGATCGAGACGTTGGGGTGATCGGGACGCGGCGGCACGTCGAACCATTGCTGCGCGTGGGCGCCGGTGCCCGCAAGGAGCGCGGCCAGGGTTAAGGCGGAAACTGCAAACGGTAGGCGCATGAATTGTCCGTGGTCGAAAGCGGTTTTCTTCTGCCGCCGCCCCATGGCGCTTCAATCGTGCGTCGCCTCGGAGCAGGGCGTTCAAATGTAGCAAAATGCGGTCTGGCGCCGCGCGCGAAGTTCGGTTGCTACCACCCGCGCTGCCGTCCGCGCTGACGGCGCGGCAAGATTTATCGCTAATACGTTGTCCAGATACGCATCAATATGAATTCCTTTGAACACCTCCGGGCGCAGTTCGCCCGGTTCGGCGAACTGCGCCCGCAGCCGCGCGACGCGTGGCAGGGCGACATTGCACTGCCACAGGTGCTCGCCGACTTCTACGAACAGGTGGGCCCATGGGGCGCCACCTATCACCAGAACGTGGGACCGGTCGGCATTACGCTTTCCGAAACCAACATCAGCTTTCCGCCGCTCTACAAGCTGTGGGATCGGCAGGCCGGCTATCGCTGGGATGCGTCGAATGGCGAACGCGTTGCCGAGTGGCAGGACAACTGGCTGGTGATCGCCGACCAGAACGCGGACCCCTTCATCCTGGACACCGGGACCGGCGAGATTCTTTACGCCATGCACGGCACGGGCACATGGGACGCCGACGTGGTGGCGCCCGATCTGCCGACCTTCGCGGCCGCGCTGGCCGCGGTCGGCGTCGTGTGCCTGGAGGCCGACGAAGACCTGCGCAACGATGACTGGGAAATCAGGCCCGAGCATCGGGCGCGAGCGTTGCAGGCGCTGACCATTGTGCTGGGCGACCCGGTCGAGGCCGAGTGCTTCCTGGACGTGCTTGAGTTCTGACGAAGGAAAACGACGAATGGCAACGTTTGCCGAACTGGCCGAGGATTGCGGCGTGGCCTTGCCCGGGATGCTGGCCCGGCTGATCGACGCCGGGCGCACCGGCTATGGCGAGGACAGCGCGGCATGGCGCGCCGACTGGAAGGGCAACACGCTGGCCGCGCGGCCCGTATTGTCCTGCATGGATGACCTGGAATGGATCGACGCGCAGCAGGCGCGCGACACCGCCGAGGAATGGCTCAATCCCGGCTATCAGCACGGCAGGCGCTTCCTGCCGTTCGCAGAGTCCGGCGCGGGCGATGCCTATTGCCTGACGCCCATGGCGGGCGGCGGTGTGGGCGTTGCGCTCGTCTGGCATGACAGCGGCGATGCGCGCGTGGAATGGGCGTCGTTCGAGGCGTTTGTGTTCGACGCGCTGGTGCGCAGCGCGGCGGACCTGGGGCACCTTGTCGAGGATGGCTTCACGGCGGCCGAAGCGGTGGCGTGTGTTGCGGCGAACATCAACGCATTGAAGGAATACCTGCCGCTGGCGATGCAGGCTGAACTGGACCGGTTGATGGCGGATGCCCCGCCAGTGCCGGCGGACGGGGCGACGGTTTGGATCAGTGAGGCGTCTATGGATGCGGCTTTGGCGCTGTTGCCGCCGGCCGAGGATGCGCCTTTCGACGTGGTGCCGCGTTGGGAATGCGGGGAAGCGTAGCGCAGTAAAACCTGGCGCCATGAACCCGGGCGCGATGCACGTGAGCGGCGGTCGCGTCCTGCGACGCGTCTTTCAGGGGATCCCCGTCAGCAGATGGGGCGCGGCGCCCGAGGCCGCGCGCCGGAAGCGCGACGGCGACACGCCCATGTGATCGCGAAAGAACCGCGAGAAGTTTCCAGGCGTCGAAAACCCCAGGTCCATCGCGACCGAGGTCAGCGGCTGTTCCTGCTGGACCAGCCTGCGCACGGCTTCCTCCACGCGCACCGCGCTCCAGAACACCTGCGGCGTGGTGTTGAGCTGGTCGCGGAACAGCGCAAAAAAGTGCCCCCGCGACAGCCCCACCTTGCTGGCGATGTCTTCCACGGCAACCGGTTCGTGGACGTTTTCGCGCATGTACAGGATGGCAGTGCGAAGGCGCCGGTCCAGCGTCTGCGGGCGCACGGCCGCGCCGGGCGGGCGGCTGGTCTGGGAGGACGATTCGATCGCTGCCTGCAGCAGGGCCTCGACCTCGGCGTCGATGTCGGCGCGCGGATGGTCCTGCGGCGCGACGATCTTGTCCAGCAGGCTCCAACAGCCCTGGCGCACGGCCGGGTCGATGGGCACGCCGGGCGCGGTGAAATGAAACGGCCGACCGGTGGCGGCGCGGCGCTCGTCCAGCCAGGGCTTGGCGATGTACAGAACCAGGAAGACGGCCGGACCCGAGCGGTCGAGCAGGCGGGCGTCATGGGATTCATAGGTGTTGGTGCCGAGCGCAAGGTGTTCGCTGTAGGGCACCAGTTTCGAGCCGACGTGCGCCTCGGCTCTTGCGCCGCCCAGCCACAGGGCAAGCTGCACTTCCGCATGTGCATGCGCAATCAAATCCCCGCGCAGCTCCAGCACGACCGCGCGGCCGAACGCGCCTTCGTGCAAGGCGTAAGTCTCTTGCATGATCTGTCTCCCAGTTTCTGATCGGGCGAGGCGCGCGCACTCGCCTCGCCGTGGCCACCTGTCCGCCGGGGCCTTCTGCGGGAATTTTATGGGCGTGGTTTCGGGCATTGCCGGGCTCTAGGTGTATACACCTATCACGCCATCTGACTCTGCGATAAGTTCCCGCACCGAACGATAAGCGCGGCCGTGCCGGCGCTTCTAAAGTCGTGCTGACGGCGAGGCATGAACCGCTCGCCCATTTTCAGAAGCACGAAGGAGACTGCGGTGCGGATTGCAAGTTTTTTGATGAATGGAGAGCCGGGCGTTGGCCTGGTGTCGGACGACGGCCTGTCGGTCGCGCCCCTGGCGCTTGATGCGGCGGGCAGGCATCTCGGCGCGCAGGCCGTGATCGACCTGTTGACGGCTGGCCGCCCGCTGCCCGACACGTTGGCGCCGCTGCGCCTGTCCGACGTCGACCTGCGGGCGCCGCTGCCCCGGCCGCGGCGCAACGTGTGGTGCGTGGGGCGCAACTACCATGCGCATGCAAAGGAGTTGTCCGCGTCCGTCTTCAAGGACAACGACGCCAATCCGGAATCGTGGCCCATTGTCTTTACCAAGGTGCCGGAATGCGTGGTGGGACCGCACGCGCAGGTTCTGCTGCCGGTCGGCGTGTCCGCGCAGATCGACTACGAGGCCGAGCTGGGCGTAGTCATCGGCAAGACGGGCAAGAACATTGCGCGCGGTGCGGCGATGGAACACGTCTTCGGCTACACCGTCATCAACGATGTCACCGCCCGCGACGTGCAGATGCGGCATCAGCAATGGGACATGGGCAAGTCGTTCGATACCTTCTGTCCAATGGGGCCGTGGATCGTCACGGCAGCTGCATTCGATGGGACGAGAACGCGCGTGCGCTGCTGGGTCAACGGAGAACTTCGGCAGGACGGTCCCACGGAGAACATGATCTTCGACATCCCGACCCTGATCGAAACGATCTCGCGCGGCATCACGTTGTATCCCGGCGACGTGATCGCCACCGGGACGCCAGCGGGTGTCGGCATGGGGATGACGCCGCCCCGGTATCTGGCGGCTGGCGACGTGGTTCGCGTGGAGGTCGAGGGGCTGGGCAGCATCGAGAACGAATTCGTGGAGAAGGCGTCATGACGACAAGAACGATCAATGGCCTGACGGTGGAAATCGACGGCGACGGGCCCGCATTGCTGTGCATTCACGGGCTGGGCGGTTCATCCAACACCTGGACGCCTCTGATGGGCGCTTTGACGGGGTATCGCGTCATCCGCCCGGATCTGCCGGGGAGCGCCAGATCGCCTTTGCCGGACGGCAAGCTGTCCATCTCGGGCTATGTCGACGCGCTGGTCTCGGTGTTGAAAGCGCTGGACTGCGGTGCAGTGCACGTCGTGGCGCATTCGTTGGGGACCATCGTTGCGCAGCATCTGGCGCTGAAGGAACCGGCCGGGGTCCGATCGCTGGCGCTGTTCGGACCGCTGGCCGAGCCGCCGGAGGCGGGGCGGCCGAGCATCCGGGCGCGGGCGGCGCTTGCCCGCCAGGGCGCGCCCGCCATGCAGGAGATCGCCGATGCCATCGTCAAGGGCGCCACCAGCCGCCGCAC
>NZ_DIEJ01000184.1:0-42154 GCF_002418565.1 Achromobacter sp. UBA5777
CTGCTGCCGCTGACGGCGGCCCGCGCCACGCGCGCCGACTACGCCTCGTTGCGCAAGCAGTTGCGCGACGAGCACGCGCTGCTGCACCGCGCCGGGCAACCGGCCTGGGCACGGCAGGCCAGCGCGTTTCACGTGCGGCTGGGCGAACTGTCCGGCAACACCATCCTGCACGGCTACCTGGCCGAGCTGGTCTCGCGCTGCTCGCTCATCGTGGCGCTGTACGAGCCGCCCGGCAACGCCGCCTGCGAACACGGCGAGCACGTGCTGATCGTGGACATGATGGAGCGCGGCGACGTGGCCGAAGCCGTGCGAACCAACGACAACCACCTTGCGGACCTGGAACGGCGCATCAGCCTTGAGCGCCCGCAGCCCGCGCAAACCCTTGCCCAGATGCTGGGACTGGCCTGACATGGAAATCGACTTCGACGCTATCACCGAATATCAGCGCTACAAGCTGATGGCCAGCCTGATCGTGCCCCGTCCGATCGCGCTGATCACCACGCTGTCCGACACCGGCGTGGTCAACGCCGCGCCGTTCAGCATGTTCAACATGCTGGGCGAGGACCCGCCCATCGTGATGGTCAGCATCAACCGCCTGGAAGACGGCGGGCTGAAGGACACCGCGGTCAACATCGCGCGCGACCGCGAGTTCGTCGTTCACCTGACCGACGAAGCCATGGCGGAAAAAATGCACCGCTGCGGCGACCGCCTGCCATCCGATGTCAGCGAGCTGGCGCACGCGGGCCTGGACGCCGCGCCCAGCCACCGCGTCGCGCCGCCGCGCATCGTGCAGGCGCCCGTCGCGTTCGAATGCACGTTGTTCGAGACCATGGAGACCGCCAGCCGCCAGATCTTCATCGGCCAGGTGCGCTGGCTGCACGCGCGCGACGGCCTGATCGACACGGAGACGTGGCGCGTGCGCCTGCAGGATTACTTTCCGGTGGGCCGGTTTGGCGCCAGCTTTTACGTGAGGACGCGGGATCGCTACGCCATCGACGCGGAAAAGAACGCGCCGGCCAGCACGCCCATCGACGAAATCTGAGGCCTCACCACACGGCGGCGTCGGAGCCGGGCGCCCGCAGGCGGCGCGCAAAGCGTCGCGACAGGAAGTCCACGAACGCCAGCGTCTTGGCCGGCAGGTTCAGGCGTTCCGGGTACAGCGCGTGAATATCCGCGGGCGGCGTGCGCCAGTCGGTCAGCACTTCTTGCAACCGGCCCGCGCGCAGGTGCGCCGCCGTTTCCCATTCGGACCGCATGACGATGCCGTGGCCGTCCAGCGCCCATTCCAGCGCGCTTTGGCCGTCGTTCGAACTGACCGGGCCGCGTACCTTCACCGTTTCGGCGCGTGCGCCGGATTCCAGCCGCCAGGTGCCGTAGGCCACGTCGTTCTCGCGCACGACGATGCAGCGGTGGCGCTGCAGATCGCCGGGGGCGCGGGGCTCGCCATGTATCTCCAGGTAGCGCGGCGAGGCGCAGAGCAGGCGCCGGTTCGAAGCGATCCGGCGCGCCGTCAGCCGCGCGTCCGGCAGGTCGCCAAAGCGCACCGCCACGTCAAAGCCTTCCTCGATCAGATTGAGCGGCCTGTCGGTCAGGCGCATCTGCACTTCCACGTCCGGAAACTGCCGGCAGAAATCCGAGACGGCGGGCACGATGTGGGCGCGTCCAAAGCCGAACGTCGCGTTCAGGCGCAGCAGCCCCTGGGGTTGGGCGCGGGCGCTGGACACCGACCGTTCCAGCGCCTGCAGATCGGCCAGGATGCGTGCGCCTTCGGCCAGGTACAGCTCGCCTTCCTGAGTCACGCTGACGCGGCGCGTGGTGCGGTTCAGCAGACGCACGCCCAGCCGCTGCTCCAGCTTGGCCAACCGGGTGCTGACCGCGGGCGGGGTCAGCCCCAGTTCCCGCGCCGTGGCCGAGAGGTTGCCGTGCTTGACCACCAGCGAGAAGAAGGCGAGATCGGAGAGCGCGTCCATGGCGATTTATAAATTGAATTTAATAAAGATTTATAAATTCCACGAATTATAAGAACGAAACCGGCCTATACACTGGGTTCGCCGATACAGAGCCGCGCCACGCGGCCACACGAGGAGACCCGAAATGAAGATAGCCAGATTGGCCGGCGCATTGTGCGCGGCCGTTGCCGCATCCTGTTGGGCCCATGGCGCTGCGGCCAGCAATGCCTTTCCCGAACGCGCGGTGACGCTGATCGTGCCGTTCGCGCCGGGCGGCAGCGTGGACATCGCGGCCCGCCTGATCGCCGACGCGTGGGCGAAGGAACTGGGGCAGAGCGTGATCGTGGAAAACCGCGCCGGCGCGTCCGGCAACATCGGCATGTCGGCCGTGGCGCGCGCCGAACCCAACGGCTACACGCTGGGCATCAACACCATGTCGCTGGCGATCAATCCGGCGCTCTTCAAGAACATGCCATTCGACACCGCGAAGGATCTGCGCTCGGTGGGAACGGTGGGCACGTCCCAGCACGTGCTGACGGTCACCAATTCGTTGCCCGTCGCGTCGGTGAGCGAGCTGCTTACGTACGTGCGCGCGCGTCCCGCGAACGAACTGAGCTTTGGCTCGGCCGGCACCGGCAGCACGTTCCACATGGCCGCGGAGCTCTTCAAGTCCGTGTCCAAGACGCAGATCATGCACGTGCCATACAAGGGCGGCGGCCCGGCCATGCTCGACACGATCAGCGGCCAGGTGCAGATGAGCTTTCCGGTGCTGTCCGCCGCCAAACCGCAGGTCGACGGCAAGAAACTGCGCGCGCTAGGGGTGACCGGCACCAAGCGCTCGCCGCTGCTGCCCGACGTGCCGACCATCGCCGAGTCTGGTCTGCCTGGCTATGAATTCAACACCTGGTTCGTCGTCAGCGCGCCGGCCGGCACGCCGCAGGCGGTGATCGACACGCTGAACGCGAAGCTGGGGCAGGCGCTGAAAACGGACGCGCTGACGCAACGCATGCAGCGGGAGGGGTTTGAACCGCTGATCACCACGCCGGACAAGACCGACGCGATGGTGGCCGCCGAGATGACGCGCTGGTCCGGAATCGTCAAGGAAGCCGGCATCGAGGCGAACTGAACGCGCAGGATGCACTCGCAATAGCCGGCGGCGATACCGCCGGCCGCAATACCCGCCCGCGCGCACTGCGGGCGCCTCTTTCAAGCAAGGAAGCACAGACATGCCCGGCATGACGCTTTACGACAAACTGGTGGCCAGCCATGAGGTGGCCCGGATCGACGCGGAGCACGTGCTGCTTTACGTCGACCTGCACATCATGAACGAGTACACCAGCCCGCAGGCCTTCAGCGGCCTGGCCGCGCGGGGCCGCGACGTGTTGCGCCCGGGCCAGCAGATGGCGGTGGTGGACCACATCATCCCCACGCATCCCGTGCCTTCCGCGCTGCGCGTGATTGCGGACGATGCGTCGTCGCGGCAGGCGCTGAACCTGAAGCGCAATTGCGATACGCAGCACATCGCGCTCTTTGACACGACCGATCCGTTGCAGGGCATCGAGCACGTCATCGCCCCGGAACACGGCATGATCCTGCCCGGCATGGTGGTGCTGTGCGGCGACAGCCACACCACCACGTACGGCGCGTTGGGCGCGCTGGGCTTTGGCATCGGCACCAGCGAAGTCGAACACATTCTCGCGACGCAGACGCTGGTGTACCGCGTGGCGCGCAACATGAGGATCCGCATCGACGGCGCGCTGCCGGCACATGTGTCGGCCAAGGATCTGGTGATCTACATCGTGCATCGCATCGGCGCGCAGGGCGCGCGCGGCCATGCCGTGGAGTTCTGCGGCGAGGCGGTGGCCGCGCTGTCGGCCGAAGCGCGCATGACCCTGTGCAACATGACGGTTGAAGCCGGCGCGCGCGCCGCGCTGATCGCACCGGACGCCGTCACTGACGCCTACGTCACGGCGCAGGCGCCGCAGCTGCGCGGCGCAATGCTGGACGACGCGCGCGCCTGGTGGGCCACGCTGCGCTCGGACGACGACGCGCGCTTCGATGTGGAACACGCGTTCGACGCCGGCCGCATCGCGCCGTTTGTGACCTGGGGCACCAGCCCCGATCAGGCGATGCCGGTCGATGGCGCCGTGCCGGATCCGCAGGACGAGCCCGACGCGCTGGCCCGGCTGGCGCTGCAAAAGGCCATGGACTACATCGGCCTGGCCGCGGGCGCGCCCATCGCGGGCGTGCCGATCGACCGCGTCTTCATCGGTTCCTGTACCAACGGCCGCATCGAGGACCTGCGCGTCGTAGCCGATCTGGCGCGCGGCAAAAAGGTGGCGGCGGGGGTGCGGGCGATGGTGGTGCCCGGATCTGGCGCAGTGCGCGCGCAGGCCGAAGCCGAAGGACTGGCCGCCGATTTGATCGCGGCCGGCTTTGAATGGCGCCAGCCCGGCTGCTCGATGTGCCTGGCCATGAACGACGACGTGCTGCGCCCCGGCGAGCGCTGCGCGTCCACCACGAACCGGAATTTCGAGGGACGCCAGGGGCGGGCAGGGCGCACGCACCTGATGAGTCCCGCGATGGCCGCAGCGGCTGCGCTGGCCGGCCGTATCGTCGACGTGCGCACCTGGGGAGACGCCAAATGAATGCCATGACCGAAGGCGTAGCCGCGCCGCTGCCGTACTCCAATCTGGACACCGACCAGATCATGCCCAAGCAGTTCCTGCGCATCATCGACAAGGCCGGGCTGGACAAGGGTCTGCTGTACGACCTGCGCTTTGACGAAGCGGGCGCGCCGCGGCCGGACTGTGTGCTGAACCAGCCGGCGTACGCGGGCACGTCCATTCTGGTGGCGGGGCCCAACTTCGGCTGCGGTTCCAGTCGCGAGCACGCCGTCTGGGGCTTGCAGCAGTTCGGCATCCGGGCGGTCATCGCGTCCAGCTTCGGCGAAATCTTCTACTTCAACGCGCTCAACAACGGCCTCCTGCTGGTGACGTTGCCACCGGTCGAGGTCGACGCCTTGCTCTCGAAGGTGTCCAATACGGCGGCGGCCGGTGCAAACCGCGTCAGCATCGACGTGATGGCCGGGCAGGTGCGCGCGGCCGACGGCTGGACTGCGCACTTTGACCTGCCGGCGCGGCATCGGCATATGTTCGCGCAGGGGCAGGACATGGTGGGCGCGACGCTGCAGCAATTGCCCGACGTGGAGCGTTTTGAAGCCCGCCATTGGGCGCGCTTTCCGTGGATGAAGGACGTGGCGCGTCAGGTGCGCGACCGGCTGGACGCCGCCTAGCGCGTGACGTGCGCGACAACAAAAGGAGATGACGCAGATGACCGCCTTTTTCGACCTGCCGGTGCGGCGTTTTCGAGCCAACGGGGTGGACATCGCCGCCCGCATCGACGGCTCGGGTCCGCCGCTGTTGCTGTTGCACGGCCATCCGCAGACTCACGCCATCTGGCACGGCGTCTGGCGCGACCTGACGCGTCATCGGACCTGCGTGGCTGCCGACCTGCGCGGCTATGGCGACAGCGAGAAGCCCGCTGCCAGTGCCGATCACACCGCGCATTCGAAGCGCACCATGGCGGCAGACATGGTGGCGCTGATGCGCGGACTAGGCCATCACCGTTTCGAGATCCTGGCGCATGACCGCGGCGCACGCGTCGCGCACCGGCTGGCGCTGGACCACCCCGAGGCCGTCTCACGCATGATGCTGCTGGACATCGCGCCGACACTGGATATGTACGAAGGCACGACGCGCGCTTTTGCGCAGGCTTACTTCCACTGGTTCTGGCTGATCCAGCCGGCGCCAGTGCCGGAAACGATGATCGAGCACGATCCCATCTTTTACCTGCGGTCCGTGATGGGCGGCCGGCCGGGCGGACTGGCGCATTTTTCGGCCGAGTCCATGGCCGAATACGAACGCGCCGCGCGCCAACCCGGCTGGGCGACCGGCATTTGCGAAGACTACCGCGCCTCCGCCACGATCGACCTGGACCACGACAAGGCCGGCCGCGCGGCGGGCGAGCGCCTGCGCATGCCGGTGCGCGCGATGTGGGGCGAGCGCGGCGCCGTGGGCCGCAACTTCGATGTGCTGGCCCTGTGGCGCGCGGTGGCCGACAACGTGACCGGCGGCCCGCTGCCCGGCGCGCACTATCTGGCCGAGGAAACGCCGGACTCGGTGCTGGCCGAAGCCGGAGATTTCTTCGGCTGGCGATGAAGGGGCGGGGCGCACCGCCTGTCAATCAAGCCTCGGCAGACGATAGGGCTATCCAAAAAGGGACGCACCCCTGGTGTTAACCTTCGGCCCATGAATCGTTACTTCGCCGATCTTTCCGAATTGCCCGACGCCGAGGACGCCCAGCGCGCCTTCAAGATGTCGGATTCACCGTGCGTGGCGGTGTGCTCCACGCTGTTTGACGACATCTGCCGCGGGTGTGGGCGCACCGCCATGGAAGTCGCCAACTGGGTGTTCATGTCGGAAGAAGAAAAGCGCGAAGTCTGGATCCGCATCAAGGCGCAAGGGTATCCGCGGCGCAACAACTGACGCGTGGCGCACTGACGCGCCGCCGCGCCCGGGCATGACCGCGCCGCCATCCACATTGAAGCCGCGTTAAAGACGCGAAGCCGCGCGCTTGCGTCCCCGTCTTGGGCTTGTCACATGACGCAGGCTGAATAGCGCCATTGCCCACTTCCGGCTCCATCATGCGCATCGTTCTCGTCACGGATGCCTGGCATCCGCAAGTCAACGGCGTCGTCCGCACCTGGTCGACCATGCGGCAGATCCTCAGCGACTGGGGCCACGAGCTGATCGTGGTCAGCCCCGAGGGCAGCCGAACCATCCCCGCGCCCTCCGAACCCGATCTGCGGCTGTGCCTGCAACCCGGCCGGCAACTGCGCCGCATCCTGGGCGACACCATCCCCGACGCGCTGCACATTGCGACGGAAGGCCCGCTGGGTCTGGCCGCCCGGCGCATGGCGCTGCGGCGGGGATGGCGCTTCACTACGTCGTTCCACACCATGTTTCCGGACTACCTGCAGGCGCGCATGGGCATCCCTGCCGCGCTGCCGTGGCGCTACCTGCGCTGGTTCCACCGGCCGTCGCAATGCGTGCTGGTGCCCACGCCCACGGTGCGCGACATCCTGGTGCGGCGGGGCCTGACGAATCTGCGCGTCTGGTCGCGCGGGGTCGATCCGCGCAAGTTCCAGCCCTCGGCCAGCCAGGCGTTCCAGGACCTGCCCCGGCCGGTCTGGCTGAGCGTGGGCCGCGTGGCCAAGGAAAAGAACCTGGATGCGTTCCTGTCCCTGGATCTGCCGGGCAGCAAGGTGGTGGTGGGCGCGGGACCCGATGAGGCCCGCCTGAAAAAGCGTTTTCCGGATGCGGTCTTCCTGGGCATGCAGCGGGACGGTGCGCTGCCCGGGTATTACGCGGCGGCCGACGTGTTCGTGTTTCCCAGCCTGACCGACACCTTCGGGCTGGTGATGCTGGAGGCCATGGCCTGCGGCACGCCGGTGGCGGCCTTTCGCAGCGAGGCGCCGCTTGCCGTGGTCGAAGAGGGCGTGACGGGCCGGCTGGACGACGATCTGAAGCGGGCCTGCCTGGCCGCGCTGCCGCTGCACCGCGACGCGGTGCGCGCGCAGGCGCTGACCCGCAGCTGGGATTCGGTCGCTTCGGATCTGCTGGACGCACTGGTGCCGCTGACCCAGGATGATTCGCGCGGGGCGGCCAACGACTGGGCGACCACCACCTGAAACACACGCGCCGCCCGGATTTGCTAGCCGTGCGGCGCGCCAACCTTGTACAATGCCCGGCAATCCTGAGGAGCGTTGCGACGACCCTGCGGTCCCCCATGTGTCTTACCCATGCGGACCCCGGCTCGCCAGGCTCAGGAATCCTTGTTCAAGCGCCGCGCCCCGCGCGTCGCTACAGCAACGGCGCTCACCTTTGTCGCGTATGGCGGGAAAGGCGAGCACTCGACTGTCGTGGTGTATTCGCGTTGTCCGGCCATCTCGTGCGCCGTTCGTATTTCACGTGGAGCCTACACACCATGAACGCTGTGACTGATAAATCCTTTACCGACTACCTCGTCGCCGACATGTCGCTGGCCGGCTGGGGCCGCCGCGAACTGGCCATCGCCGAAACCGAAATGCCCGGCCTGATGGCCATCCGCGAGGAATTCGCCGCATCGCAGCCGCTCAAGGGCGCGCGCATCGCCGGCAGCCTGCACATGACCATCCAGACCGGCGTGCTGATCGAAACGCTGGTGGCCCTGGGCGCCGAAGTGCGCTGGGCCTCGTGCAACATCTTCTCCACGCAAGACCACGCCGCCGCCGCCATCGCCGCGTCCGGCACCCCGGTCTTCGCCGTCAAGGGCGAGACGCTGGAAGAGTACTGGCAGTACACCCACAAGATCTTCGAATGGCCCAATGGCCAGAACGCCAACATGATCCTCGACGACGGCGGCGACGCCACGTTGATGCTGCATCTGGGCACCAAGGCTGAAAAGGACATCTCGGTCCTGGCCAACCCGGGCAGCGACGAAGAGCGCATCCTGTTCGCCGCCATCAAGGAAACCCTGAAGCGCGATCCCAAGTGGTACTCGACCCGCCTGGCGCTGATCAAGGGCGTGACCGAAGAAACCACCACCGGCGTGCATCGTCTGTATCAGATGTCGCAAAAGGGCGAGCTGGCCTTTGCCGCCATCAACGTCAACGACTCGGTCACCAAGTCCAAGTTCGACAACCTGTACGGCTGCCGCGAATCGCTGGTCGACGGCATCAAGCGCGCCACCGACGTCATGGTCGCCGGCAAGATCGCGGTTGTGGCCGGCTACGGTGACGTGGGCAAGGGCTGCGCCCAGGCGCTGGTCGCGCTGCGCGCGCAAGTGTGGGTCACCGAAATCGATCCGATCTGCGCGCTGCAGGCCGCCATGGAAGGCTTCAAGGTCGTGACGATGGAAGAAGCCGCCGCCCACGGCGACATCTTCGTCACCGCCACCGGCAACTACCATGTGATCACGCGTGAGCACATGAACGCCATGAAGGACCAGGCCATCGTCTGCAACATCGGCCACTTCGACAACGAAATCGACGTCGCTGCCCTGGCCGACTGCCAGTGGGAAGAGATCAAGCCGCAAGTCGACCACGTCATCTTCCCGGACGGCAAGCGCATCATCCTGCTGGCGCAGGGCCGTCTCGTGAACCTGGGCTGCGCCACCGGCCACCCCTCGTTCGTGATGTCGTCCTCGTTCGCCAACCAGACGATCGCCCAGATCGAATTGTTCACGCGCAACGACGCCTACAAGTCCGGCGAAGTCTACGTGCTGCCCAAGCACCTGGACGAGAAGGTCGCCCGCCTGCATCTGAAGAAGCTGGGCGTCAAGCTGACGACCCTGCGCAAGGACCAGGCCGACTACATCAGCGTGCCGGTCGAAGGCCCCTACAAGCCCAACCACTACCGCTATTGATGGATGTAGCACAATAGGAAAATTCCGCGCCATGTCGGCGCGGGTTTTCCGGTCTGCGGGTCACGCCCGTCGCCGCCCGGCGCCGACGGGTCCGCGGAGCGTCAATACAGGAGTTCGAACATGGTGACACTGATACTCGTCTGGATCCTGAACGCAGTGGCCTTGCTGGCCGTTGCCTACCTGCTGCCCGGCATCACGGTGGCCAGTTTCGGTTCGGCGCTGATCGCCGCGCTGGTGCTGGGCCTGGTGAACATGCTGGTCAAGCCGGTCCTGGTGCTGCTGACGCTGCCCATCACGATCGTTACCCTTGGGCTCTTTCTCATCGTCATCAACGCCTTGCTGTTCTGGTTCGTGGGCTCCGTGCTCAAGGGCTTCCAGGTCAACGGGTTCTGGTGGGCCGTGGGCGGTGCCATCCTCTACAGCATCATTTCCGGTCTCCTGACCAAGCTGATCCCGTAGGGTAGAGCCCCCCCGAGCGCTGCGCGCTTCCCCCAGGGGCGTGCCTGCGGACCGGCGGAGCCCGGATCCGCGGCACCCCGCGGGGTCACACCGGCCGAATGCGGCGCTTAGTTATAAAAAGATTGATATGTCCGAATCGAACTCTCCTGCTTTCAGTCTGGAATTCTTTCCCCCGCGCGATCTGGCCGGCCAGGAGCGTCTGGTGCGTGCGGCCAAGCAGATGCTGGCCATCCAGCCCAAGTACGTCAGCGTGACGTTCGGCGCGGGCGGTTCCACGCGCGCCGGCACGGCCGACGCGGTGCGCACGCTGCGCAATCTGGGCTGCGATGCGGCGCCGCACTTGTCGTGCGTGGGCGCGTCCCGCCAGGATCTGCGCGACATCCTGCAGGCCTACAAGAACGAGGGCGTGCGGCGCGTGGTGGCCCTGCGCGGCGACCTGCCGTCGGGCATGGGGGGCGACGCGGGCGAACTGCGCTACGCCAATGAACTGGTGTCGTTCATCCGCGAGGAAACCGGCGACTGGTTCCACATCGAAGTGGCCGCCTATCCCGAAATGCACCCCCAGGCCGCCAATCCTTCGGCCGACCTGGACCATTTCGTGACCAAGGTGAAGGCCGGCGCCGATGCCGCCATCACGCAGTATTTCTTCAACGCCGACGCCTATTTCGACTTCGTCGACCGCGCCCGCGCCAAGGGCGTCAACGTACCGATCGTGCCGGGCATCATGCCCATCACGAACCACACGCAGCTGCTGCGGTTCTCGGAAATGTGCGGCGCCGAAGTGCCGCGCTGGATCCGCCTGCGCCTGGCTGAATTCGGCGACGACAAGGCCTCGATCCGCGCGTTTGGCGTGGATGTGGTGACCGAGCTGTGCCAGACGCTGCTGGACAACGGCGCGCCGGGCGTGCATTTCTACACGCTGAACAGTTCCGAAGCGCCGCTGGCGATCTGGAAGGAACTGACGGTGTAGGCAGTTGGCTGCGCGGCGGCTGCAGGCTTGGTGCCCGCCGCCATCGCAAAGGGCCTGCGACTCCGGCGGCTTCGATGAAACGGTCAGCCCGATCCCCACGACGCGATACGCGGAGTGGGGATTTTTCTTTTTGGGAAACTGCTCATCAGCAAGCTCGCGAATGAGCAGCGATTTGTTAACCGGTCCCGCACCTCTGACAAATCAGACCCGCTCTTCCGAGCTTTCGAACTATTCATATATCCAGGGGGACGGTCCCGCCTTAGATTGAACGGCTTTTCGTTCAATTGACGAGTGACACGCACATGGCGGGTGCAGCGAATGATTTGATGGACGAGGCGTCCCAGTGGACACGTCGCGTAGTAAAAGCGTTTCCGCGCCCCGACTGGGCAACGCTTGAACAGGAACCCCGGCCCTGGATTCTTCTGGACGGCGCGCACAGCGACTCGCTCGAGAACGACCTTCTGCAAATCAGGCGTGGATTCGAGTATCGCTGGGTCTGGCGCGATACGCCTCGGGAATACCGAAATCCAGGCTATCGCCATGGCCCCCTGCTAGTTCCGCTCGACGAGGCATTGTTCACCCACGCCGTCGAACATTGGCTCCGCCAGCACGCAGGAATCATCTTGGTGGCTCCCGACGATATCGACCTCCTCGCCGCCCACCTCCAACAGTTGCACCAACTGACGGGTACAGACGGATTTCCGCTCAGGTTCAGCCTTAACGGCGCGCGGGCGCTCGAAGAGTTCTGCGAAGGCTTGACGGCGCATTCCCTGTCCAGGCTGTTCGGCCCCATCCAACGCTTCATCTGGTATGCGGGCAACGAGCATCACGGCGAGTGGTTGGGTGCGGATTCTCCCGTACTCGGACAAGTCGCACCCGCGCTCGACGAGCCCATCGCTTTGACCAAAGCCGACGAGATCTCACTCGATCAGGCCAGCCTCGCGTGGTTCGTGCGGGACTGCGTGCGCAGTACTCGCCGACAAGCATCAGCGTACGACAACCCCGAGAATGAACCGGCGCTATGGCGGCGCACTGACCTGTTCGTCCGCGAGGCCGCGGATCAACTCGCGCTCACCCTCGAACGCGACATTCGCCATTACGTCGATCTGCGGTTTCGCTACCCGCAAGAATTTTTCGGGAAGGACAGCGTGCTTCGGGAAATCCTGATCGAACGGCACATTCCGGGAAAGCAGCGACTGGTGGACGCCGAAGCACGACTCTCTGCACTCGCGGCGCGGTAAAGGAAACCCATCGCGTGAACTTCAAAAAGGCACTGGGCTCCATCCGCCCGAACGAGAAACGCCTCGGCAAAGCCATCTCCCCACCGCCCTGTGAACGCGGCGTGCCCCTATATCCGCTGCGCTACGGCATTGCCGATGACGCGTGGGATAAGGAAGTGTTTCCCCGCCTGAGCACCGAGGGCTATCCCCCGCTCACTGCGGGCAAAGCGTACGGTTTGCGCACCTTGCGTCCGGGCACCTACGTCTACCTCTGCTACTTCGAGCATGGGCGTATGTGGACGCAGCACTACCAAGTCACTGAAGACGTCAAGTTCGCTCGCATCTGGTGGAGTTATGACGACGACCAGGATGCAACGCCGGGCAGGCTAAGCCGCCCCGATACGGTCGGCGCCACGACATATCTTTTTGCTCCTGACGCAGAGACCGCGGAAACCGTTCACATCCTGGTTAGCGACACGCTGCTGTCCCACCGCACCCTCTGGGCTATCGAGACCAACGAGGGAGGGCTTCGCGATGCGTTGAGCACGCAATGCAGGCCTGCGGGCAATGCATATCAAAACGACGTCTTCGACGCGACGCTGCTGGGACAGGCGGCGCCTGAACTCGTCTCGCCATCCGGATACGGCGTGCCCAAGCCTTTCGCATGGAGCGAGATCCAGTTCTCAGAAGAGGCGCCAAACCACCACAACGTATCGGGCAACATGTACATCGCGCTGCTGCCGCGCAAGGACTTCACGCCTCTGGTGGTGGCATTGCAGGATCCGATCGGAATCGCCAGCGAGCTTCATTACCTGATCACTTATTCCGTGAAGCTCAAGACGGAATACGCCGGACGGAACGCACACAAACTGCAGAGTGGAACCTTCATCAGCAATTATTTCGAGGGGATGAAGAAACAGGCTGCGACGAATCCAAACCTGGCCAAGACGCTCGTAAGGCAGCAAAACCTGGTGAACTACGCCGGCGCGATTTCGTTTCCTCGCATTTATGCCAAAGAAATAGAAACGTTCGAAAGCACAATTGCCAAAGCGGTACAGGATTCCCTTGCGTGGGTTCGCCTGATCGACTTATCGCAACTCTTGGGCAAGGCACTACGGTGCTTTGACCGCAGCGTGATCCACAACGCACACGATTATGAGGAAGCTGTTCTTCAGTGCATTGGCGGACTGGTGCACTCCAAAGATGGAATACAGGTACTGAACGACCTAGTCAGTTTGCCAGTCGACGAAAGCCCCTTTTGGCTCGCGCTGGCCAATGGCAGCGAACTGCTTCTCGCCCGTTTGAAGTCCAGTTCCGGAGAGATCGCCAAGAACCTTTTTAGTGTCATGGACAATCTTTTGGAACAGCACCAGCTGACCACAGCCTCCAACGCGCTAATCGGGCTCCTGCAGGCGCTGCCGGAATCCAAAGTGGCGGATGTACTGATGCCACGTCTGCGGCATGTGATGGAGGTCAGAGCCGGCGTCACCCTTGTCCGTTACGACGTTGGAATCGACGACCTGCTGCGAGCCGCTTATGAATTCCAGGGGTATCAAACGCTTGGCGAAGACGGATTGCGGGGGTGGAAGATGCCGTCCCCGAAGATCAATCAGGCAGACCCTGGTCAGAAAACATCAGTCTATGACTGGGTGAAGGTTGGTGAAACCACGTACCGCGAACTTCACGAGGCGCCAACGGACAAGCCAGCACTGCCGCCACCCACGCCTATTCATGTGAAAGGCAATCCATTCATCAATATGTTGAATCGCCTGCGCGGTCCAGGTGGACATCTGTTCTCCGGGCTGGGTGGATTTCTCGCGTTGAAGGGTCTTGCTGACGCTTGGAGAGAACTGGAAGGAGCCAATGATCGCGCTGTGACCATTGGCAGGCTGCTGGGCGCTGCGAGCGCAGTAGTTGGTGCAGGTATAGAAATTTCTATGTCAATTATTGCGGTCCAGGTTGGACGGCAAGGTAACGCCGCATTGGCGCTTAGATTGAAGACGCTTTCAGCGAAGCGAGGGGTCGCAGTCTTCGGCGCGCTAGGCACCGGACTCGTGGCTGCAGCTGACTCGGTGAGAGCATTCAACGCATTTAACGACAATAACGCTGAGCAAGGACGGATGTTGGTAGGTTCCGCGCTAGCCGGTGGAGCTCTAACAGTCGCGACCTGGGCAGGGGGAACGGCGACGGCGGCCACGCTTAGTAGCGGGGCCGCCGTCGCAGTGCTTGGGCTGAGTCCAGCTGGGTGGGTGATTGTCGCCGGTGTTGCCACATTGCTCATTGTCGGATTTGCCTTTGGCGCGGATATGAGTAAGCACGGACCGGCTGAACTTTGGCTAAAACATAGCGCTTGGGGCATCAGTGACCGTCATTACAACAATCGCGAGGAATTAGACGCTGTTCACAGCTTCTACTATCGCCCGCGCCTGACCCCGGAGTGGCATGCAGCCTCCAGCTTTCCCGTTGGCAACCTTCGCATCAGTTGCGAATTGCCCGGAATAACAGACATTCCTGCGGATAACTTTCAAACAAAGATGACTTTCATGTTGCGCGGAAAGCAGCTATCTCAGGTCGTCGGACCCGCTATTCATTCCATTGGCACGCACCCTGTCGACTATCACCGCGAATGCCTGGTCACGCCCTTGGGCAGCACTGGAAGAGAATGCGGTTGGTCAATCTTGATGCATAAGGACACGCGAGTTTTATTTGAATACCTGTACTTTCCTGATCCTGATGATCACCCCGGAACTGCGTTGCAGCAGCCAGACGCGCCAACGCCGATGATTTTTTCATCAAGCGGCTGGTTCACAGACTCCATTGACTCAACTAAGCTCGAACCTGTGCGAGCGCCAAAATGAGTCGCGCCATTAAGCTCCTCCCAAAGAGCGTTCGTATCGGTGGAACGCCCCTGTGCAGAGGTTCCTCGACGACCGACAGGCCAGAGCCAGATGGGGTTCGACGCGTCAACAACGCGTGCGTTGAACTCGAAACATACGCAAATTATGTCCAGCGCGGTGCGGCAGGCTCTATAGGCATGTCCATCATAATCAGCGTCACCACTTCCATTGCTGCAGTACTAGGAATCGGCGTTGACAACTTAGATAGGGAAACGTTGGTAGCCATATTCGCATGGCTTCCTGCCCTGACCGTCTTGGCCTCTATTTTTTACTTGGCTGGGGGTGCGCACAAAAGTCGCGGCGCTTTCATTCGTATTCATCGCGGCACTCGCAAACTCTATTTCATCTACCCAAGGGAAACGCGTCTTCACGTCTTGGACTGGGATCGACTTGAGGCGTTAGCCGGTTACATCCCAACTTTTTCGGCAAGCGGCTACGCCAGCAGACATCCACTTTATTTGATCGGAATAGACCACGCGATGAACCCGCCAACCGAAATCTGTGCTGCGTGCGGCAACCTCGGCCTGTTCGACGGAGACCGATCAGCCAAGTCGCTGTGGGCTTATCTTCAGGCCTTTATGGCCCACGGCCCCGGAGGCTTGCCCGAACCCGCGCCGCTGCCTACTCGACTAAGCCGAAAGCAGGAGACTCTTCAACCCTATCGAGACTGGTATGTCGGCTTGCGCCGAAGGTTCGCCGAGCCCTATGGCATGTTGAAAGCGCCGATCACTATCCCACTTTGGCTCGGCTGGCTCTTGATCAACGCTTTTCCCGACAGCGTGGAGGCGTTCATTCAGTACAACGTGCCCTACACGCCGTTCCCCACGGACATTGACCAGTTGTGCGGGTTCGACGAAACCCAACCCGGCCACTGGCGTCAGTGACGAGCGCCACAAACCGTAAAGGACTTGCAAGCAAGGCTGTTAAGGGCCTGGATTTTCGTGCCTGGCGACACCCCTCATCGTGGCGCGGGGACGTATATCCAATCGACTCCGAACACCGTGAAGAAAAGGGCCCGATTTACGCCAACGCTTTCTTGCTGGCACAAATCGGGCTGATCATGGCTTTTGGTTGGCGCGCTGGGTGCGCCTGATAATCGCGGCGCCTGAACGGGCGCCGCACGGATCAATCCGCGTAAACACCCGCCTTCCGAATCACGCCGCCCCACTTGTCCACTTCAGACTTCAACCACGTCTGCAGACCCTCAGGCGTCTGCTTGGCTTCCGGCACGATCTCGGCGCCCAGTTCGGCCATCTTCTGCGTGAAGACCGGATCCTTCAGCGCGGTGCGCAGCGCGGCGTTGAATTTGTCGATCGCCTCGGGCGGGGTGCCCTTCGGGGCATAGACGCCGTGCCACACCTTCACCTCGAAGTCCTTCAGGCCGCCTTCCTTGAGCGTGGGCGCGTCGGGGAGCGCTTTGATGCGGTCCAGCGTGGTGACGCCGTACAGTTTGACGCGTTCGGCCTTGATCTGCGGGATGGTCTGCGTGGTCTGGTCGCACAGCACGTCCACCTGTCCGCCCAGTAGGGCGGTCATGGCCGGCGCGGTGCCGGCGTAGGGAACCGTTGTGAACTGCACGCCCAGCGACTCCTGCAGCAGCATGCCGCACAGCTGCGACACGGCGCCCAAACCGGCGTTGGCCAGGTTGACCTTGTTGCCGTTTTCCTTGGCGTACTTGATGAAGTTGGCCATGCCGTCGGCCGGCAGATCCTTGCGGCCCAGCAGAGTCATCGGCACGTCGGCGACCTGGCCGACGTACGAGAAGTCGGTCAGCGGATTGAACGACAGCTTGCGGTACAACGCGGGCGCCGTCGCCATGCCGTTGTGGTGGATCAGGAAGGTGTAACCGTCAGGGGCTGCGCGCGCCACATGCTGCGAGGCCAGCGTGCCGCCGGCGCCGGTGCGGTTTTCGATGACGATGCTCTGTCCCAGCGTCTTGGCCATCGAGGCGCCCAGGCTGCGCGCCACGACGTCGGTGGGGCCGCCCGCGGCAAACGGCACGACCAGCGAAATCGGATGGTTGGGGTAGGTTCCCTGCGCGCCGGCATTGCCAAAGGCCAGGCAGGACAGGGCCAGCATGGGCCAGGCTGCACGCTTGAGGGCGCGCGCGTAACGGTGGGACATGTCTCGCTCCTTGTAGTCTCTTGGCCCGCGATGCCGCGCATGGCGGGCAGGCATCGGCAGTGTGGCGCGACAAGGGCGAGGTTGGGAATTCGCGGTTTCGCAAGCCGGGCTTCGGCGCGCGGAAAGGAGGGTTAACGTGGACTTGCCCGCAGAAGCGCTAAAAAGCGTGCGTGTAGTGCCTCGGATGGGCTGAACCTTGCCCGGGCCCGGGCCGGTGCGAACTGCGCGCACGGGTTCCAGACCGGGCCCGCGCCGGGCCGTCACGGCTCCGGTATGTTTTCCCGGAAGATCACCTGCAGCCGGGGTAGGTAACTAGGTTCGGGAGCACCCTTCACGGCCGCCACCAGCAGCTTGACGATTTCGCGTGCCTCGACGCGCGGGTTCTGGTCGATCACGGCGTCCATCGTGCGATCGAGCAGCAGGCGCCGCGTGGCTTCGGTGAGGTCGTGGCCGACGAAGACGATCCGAGGGGCGGAGGACGCCTTGTCCGGTCGGGCCGCGATCGGCCGGGCCGCGTTCGGCCGGGCCGCGTCCGGCCACGCGTCGGTCGACCATGCCTCAGCCGGCCGCGCCTCCTTCAGCGCCCGCGCGATGCCTTGATTGCCTGCGCCGATGTTGTAGATCGCGTGCGGCGGGTCTGTGCGCAGCAGATCCTGCGTGACGGCAAAGGCGCGGTCGCGGTCGTCGCCGATCTCGAGCGTGTGGGCGATGCGCAGGTGCGGAAACTCTTCGCTCAGCAGCGAGCGAAAGCCCATCTCGCGCTCTTCGTGGCCGCGATAGGCCAATGACCCCACGAACACCGCGACCTTGCGTTCGGTGTGCTGCGGCAGAAATCGGCCCAGCAACAGCGCGGCTAGGCGGCCTGCGGCGCGGTTGTCGATGCCCACGTACCCCAGGCGCGCCGAGATCGGAATGTCCGACACCAGGGTGCTCACGTGCACGCCGCTGTCGCGCAGCGCCATGATGGCGTCGCGCACCTGAGGATGGTCCAGCCCGACCAGGCCAACGGCCTGCGTCTGCTCGCGCAGCTCGTAGAGTTTTTTCGCGAGCTTGTTGGCGTCGAATCCCTCGATCAGATGCAGGCGGGCCTGCACGTCGGGACGGGCGGCGGCTTCTTCGAGCAAGTGCCGGCCCAGCGCGGTCATGAAGCTGTTGGTGCCCGCGGGTAGAACGAAATCGACCCGCACGTCCTGACTGGCGGCCTCGGCGCCCGGAACGAAGTAGCCCAGGCGATTGGCAATCGCCAACACGCGGTCGCGCGTCTTGCCGCGCACGCCGTCCCGGTCGTTCAGGACCCGGTCCACGGTGGCGGTGGACATGCCGGCTTCACGGGCAATGAGGGAAATGGTGGGGCGCATGCGGGATCAGGCTCTCGATACACCATCAGGACGATGGCAGCGCGGCCATCATAAGCCATCATTTGCAATCATTCGAGATCAAAAAGGTAACGCCGCGGTCCTATGAGCGCCCACCGTCTTTACCCCTGATTGTTTTGATGTGAATATCGCGGCTCAATACATCAAACACAGCACGGCAGGATGCCAGGCAGTCGACAGTGCATACCAGGCCGGCAGGAGGAGCACATGTCGAACCCTACCTTGGTGCCCGACCCCCCCGTCCGCGAACGGCGCTTTCGCATCGGTTGTATCGGCGCGGGCATGATCATGGCCGAGTGCCATCTGGCGGCCTATCAGCAGGCGGGCTTCACCGTGGCGGCGATCGCGTCACGCACCCGCAGCAAAGCGGCCGCGGTTGCAGAACGCTATGGCATCCCGCAGGTGCACGAAGACCCCCTGGCCCTGATCGCGGATCCGCAGATCGAGATCGTGGACATCGCGTATCCGCCCGACCAGCAGCCCGCGCTGATCCGCGCCGCATTGCGCGCCCCGCACGTGCGCGGCGTGCTGGCGCAGAAGCCCCTCGCGCTGTCGCTGGATGAAGCCCGCGCCCTGCGCGACGAGGCCCGGGCCGCCGGCAAGATCCTGTCAGTGAACCAGAACATGCGCTACGACCAGTCGATGCGCACGCTCAAGCAGCTGCTCGACCAGGGCGTGCTGGGCACGCCGGTTTTCGCGCAGATCGACATGCACGCCATCCCGCACTGGCAGGACTTCCTGCGCGGCTACGACCGCCTGACGCTCTCGAACATGAGCGTGCATCACCTCGATGTCCTGCGCTATCTGTTTGGCGAGCCAACCGAGATCACCAGCATCACCCGTCCCGATCCGCGCACCGAGTTCGCGCACCAGGATGGGCTGGTGAGCACGACGCTGCGCTTTGGCCACGGCCTGCTCGCGCTGTCGCTCGAAGACGTGTGGTCGGGTCCGCGGGCCGAGGGATACCCCGACGACCAGCACATCCGCTGGCGCGTGGAAGGCACCGAGGGCGTCGCGCGCGGCACCGTCGGCTGGCCGACCGGCGAGCCGTCGACCCTGAGCTACGCCTCGCGCGCGGCCGTGGGACATACCGACGGGCGTTGGGTGACGCCCACGTGGGACACGATGTGGTTTCCGCATGCCTTCATCGGCGTGATGGAGCAGTTGCAGTACGCGCTGGCCAGCGGCACCGAGCCTGCGTTGAGCGTGACCGACAACGTACGCACGATGGCGCTGGTCGAGGCCGCGTACACGTCCATCGCCGAAGGCCGCACGGTACGGCTGCCGGCTGTTGAATAACCAGACAGAAAAACAGACGGAGACAACCATCATGATTCAGACCGGAATTTTCTCGGGCTACTTTCCCTATGAGCTGGAGCGCACCGCCAAGGTGATCCGCTCGCACGGCTTCAACACCGTGCAGCTGGACCTGCATTTCAAGGACATGGAACTCGGCCCGGGGCAGCTGACCGCGCAGAAATGCACGCAGATCCGCGACACCTTCCGCAACTACAACCTGCCGGTGTCCTGCATCTCGGCCTACACCAACATCGTGCACCCCGATCCCGCCGAGCGCCAACGCCGCAACGGCTATCTGAAAGAGATCCTCACGCACGCACGCCAGTTGGGTTCGCCTTACGTGATCTCGGAAACCGGCACGTTTGACACTGAAAGCGATTGGGTGCATCACCCCAAGAACAAGACCGAGGAAGGCTGGGACCAGTGTCGCGCGGTGATCGCCGAGCTGTCGCAGCATGCCTACGACCATGGGGCGGTGTTCCTGCTGGAGACCTACGTGAACAACGTGGTGGGGTCGGTCGAGGAAACGCTGCGCATGTTTGCCGAAGTAGACCATCCGGGCCTGGGCCTCCTGATGGACCCGACCAACTTCTTCGAAGCGCACAACATCGACCAGATGGACCGCACGCTCAATCAGGTGTTTGACGCACTTTCCGACAAGATCTGCATCGCGCATGCCAAGGACGTGAAGCGTTCGGGCGATGACAAGTCGGAAAAGCACAGCGACATCGGTGACGACAGCGCGGCGGAAAGCCATACGTTCCGTGGGGTAGGGGAGATCGAGTTGCCGGCGCCGGGCCTGGGCGCGCTCAATTACGACCTGTACCTGCAGCGTCTGGCGAAGAAGCACCCCAACATTCCCATCATCATCGAACACCTGACCGAAGACGACGTGCCGCGCGCCAAGCAATTCCTCGACGAGCGGCTGCGCGCGAACGGTCTGTAGGCCGGCGCCGCAAGCAGTACCGGCGCGCCGCAAAGCCATCAACACGAACAGCGACCGCGGCGCGCCTCTTGAACACGATTCCGAACACCGACACCGGTGGACGCGCGCCCGCGCATCCGCCAGGGAGAACTCATGCCTGACATTTACGGGACCTGGATGACGCGCCGCGACGTAGAGGCGCGCACCGGACAGCTTGCGCAGTTTGCCGGCGTACGCCTGATGACGCTGGACGACGGGCTGGAGCGCGGTATCCGCATGCTGGAGTTCCGCAGCGGCACGGGCCTGCGGTTTACGGTGCTGGTGGATCGGGCGATGGATATCGCCGACTGCGAATATCGCGGTATGGCCATGGGATGGCAATCGCCGTCGGGATTTCGCAACCCTGGGCTGCATGACTACGAAGGCGAGGGCGGACTGGGCTGGATGCGTTCGTTTTCGGGGCTAATGATCACCTGCGGGCTGGATCACATCCTGTTCATGTACGACGCGCCGGCCGACAACTACGTGTACGGCCCGCGCAAGACGGCAAAGCAATCCATCCATGGCCGCGTCGGTACCATTCCCGCGCGGCTGACCGGTTACGGCGAACGCTGGGATGGCGATCGCTGCGTGCTGTGGGCCGAAGGCGTGGTGAGCCAGGGAACGGTGTTCGGCGAGCATCTCGAGCTGCACCGCCGCATCGAGATCGAGGTGGGCACCAACGACATCAAGCTGTCGGACCGTGTGGTGAATCGCGGCTTTTACCGCACGCCCCATATGCTCTGCTATCACATCAACCTGGGCTATCCGGTGCTGGACGCCGATTCGCGCTATCTGGCGCCGATCCGCGAGGTGGTGTGGGCCGCGCACGAGCAGGACTACCGCAAGCAGGGCGTGGGCTACCGCCGCATGCCGGCGCCGCAGCTGGGCTTTCATGAGCAGGTGTGGCAGCACGAGATGGCGGCCGCGGCCGACGGCAGCGTGCCGGTCGCCCTGGTGAACGATGCGCTGGGCCTGGGCATGCAGGTCAGCACCTACAAGCATCAATTCCCCTGCCAGTACCAATGGCAGAACCTGCAATCCGGCCAGTATGCGATGGGCATCGAGCCCTCCACCAACCATGTGCTGGGCCAGGGCGCGGCGCGCGAGCGCAACGAGCTCATCTGGCTCGAGCATGGCGACGAGCGCCGCTACGACACCACATTCAGCGTGCTGGGCTCGGCCGCCGACATCGCGGCCTGCGAAGCTCGTATCCGGGCAATCGCGGTGCAGCCCGAGAGCGACTATCCGCCGTTGTCGGGACGCTTTGCGCCCATCGCGGGGCGCACATGAGCGCGCGCTTCTCCTTGCAAGGCCGCCGCGTGCTCTACACGGGCGCGGCGGGCGGCTTTGGCGTGGACACCACGATTGCGCTGCTGGAGGCGGGCGCGCGTGTGATTGCGCTGGACAACCATGCCGGGCATATCGATCGCTTGCGCAGCACCGTACCGGCGCAGTTGGCCGGCCAGCTTCAGATCCTGCAGGCCGACCTAGCCGACGCAAACGCGCTGCAATCTCACCTTGAGCGGCTGACGGCCGAGGGCACGATCGATGTGGTCATCAACAATGCGGCAATCTATCCCTCGCGCCCGTTCGAGGAATACAGCGATGCCGAGCTGGCTCGCGTGCACCGTGTCAACGTGGAGGCCGCCGTGCAGATCGTGCGGGCCGCGCTGCCGGGCATGCGCGAACAGCATTGGGGCCGCGTGATCAACATCTCGTCGATCACCCTATCGGGCGGTTGGGAAAACCTGCTGCCCTACGTGCAGTCCAAAGGCGCCATGGTGGGCGCCACGCGCGCCTTCGCCCGCGAGTTCGGCAAGTGGGGCATCACGGTCAACGCCATCTCGCCGGGCGCATTTCCGACCGACGCCGAGAAAATCCATCCCGATCCCGAGGGCTACAACCGCATGGTGCTTGAACGCCAGTCGGTCAAGCGCCGCGGTCACGCCGGCGACATCGCCGCGGCCATCTTGTTCCTGGCCTCGGACGAGGCGGGTTTCATTTCCGGACAGACGCTGGCGGTGGACGGCGGCTGGGTCATGCACTGAGGCGCATTGGCGCCACGCAAAGGGTAGAAGCAATGAGCATTCTTTCTGGCTACAAGGTTCTGGACTGCTCCATCGCCATGGCGGGGCCGTTCGCGGCGCAGCGTCTGGGCGACCTGGGCGCCGACGTGATCAAGATCGAGCCGCCCACCGGCGAATGGCAGCGGCACGCGCCGGCCGGCGGCATCACGGGCAACAAGATCAACGTGTCGTTCCTCTCGCTGAACCGCAACAAGCGTTCGCTGGCGATCGATCTGAAGAGCGCCGGCGGCAAGGAGATCATCCAGAAACTCGCGGCGCAAGCCGATGTGTTCATCCAGAACTATCGTCCGGGCGTTGCCGGCCGTCTGGGCGTGGACTACGAGACCCTGTCGGCCCTGAACCCGCGCCTGATCTATGTATCGATGTCGGGCTTCGGCGAAGACGGCCCCTATGCCACGCGTCCCGGGCAGGATCTGCTGTTGCAGGCGATGTCGGGTGCGATGCTGTCGTCGGGACGGGCCGGCGAAGCGCCCCGCGCGGCGGGCCAGTATGTCGTCGACGCCGTCACCGCGTACTGCGCCTTCGAAGGCGTGCTGGCCGCGCTGCTGCATCGCGAGCGCACCGGCGAGGGCCAGAAGGTCGAGGTCAACATGCTGGATGCGATCACCACGATCCAGATGCAGGAGCTTTCGGTGTACACCGTGGGGCACAAGCCGCAGGTGCGCAGCGCCGAGCCGCATGCCCACGTGTACATCCGCGCGCCATATGGCACGTTCGCGACGACCGACGGTTATCTGGCGCTGGCAATGCCCGACATGAAGGTGCTGGCGCGCGTGACCGAAGAGCCGCGCCTGGCGGCGTACACCGATCGCGACGGTTGGGAAAAGCGCGACGAGATCTACGCGCTGGTGCGCGATACGCTGGCCAAGGCCTCGACCGCCGACTGGTTCGCCAAACTGGATGCCGCCGGCATCTGGTGCAGCCCCGTGTATGGCTATGCCGATCTAGTCGACGATCCGCAAATCGCGCACAACGGCACGTTCGTCGAATACGAGCATCCGACCGAAGGCCGGATCAAGACGCCGGGCTTTCCGATCCGCTTTTCCAAGACCCCGAGCCAGGTGGTGCGCGGTGCGCCGCTCACCGGCCAGCATACCGACGAAGTGCTGCGTGATTTTGGCTTCAGCGACAACGAGATCGCCGCACATGCGGCCTCGGGCGCGGTGCTGCGCGGGGCCTCGGAATGAGCGAGCTACCCTATCGCGGCCTGACCTGGGATCACCCACGCGGCTTCAATGCGCTGCACGCGGCGACCGCCCACACGCCGCTGGTGCACTGGGACAAGCAGTCGCTGGAGGGGTTCGAGTCGGCGCCGATTGCCGAACTCTGCGCCCGCTATGACCTGGTGGTGCTGGATCATCCGCATCTGGGCGAAGCCCTGGCGCACGATTGCCTGCAGCCGCTGGACACCGTGTTCGCGCCCGACGAGCTGGCGCGGATCGCACGCGACAGCATCGGACTGTCGTACGACAGCTATCGCATGGCTGACCGCCAATGGGCGCTGCCCCTGGATGCCGCCACGCAGGTGATGGCCACGCGCGCGGATCGGCTCGACGGCCCCGTGCCGCGCACATGGGATGCGGTGATGACGCTGTCGCAACGCAGCGGCTCGGTCGCGCTCAGCTGGGGCGGTCCGCATCCGTTTCTGTCGCTGCTGTCGATCGCCGCTGCCATCGCGCCCGACACCGACCTGCGGCCGCACGGCGCCTGGCACGACGAGGCGACGCTCGCCGGCGCGTGCGACGTGCTTACCGAATTGGCGCGACGCACGCCCGCGCACGCCCTGGCGTACAACCCGATCGCCTTGCTTGGCCACATGAGCGCGCGTGATGACATCACGCTCTGCCCGCTGGTCTATGGCTATGTGAACTACGCCACCGCCGCCGTCGCCAAGCCGCTCACGTTCCGCGACGCGCCCCAGGCCGACGCCGGCCGGCCTGGGTCGATCCTCGGCGGCACCGGGATTGCGATATCGCGGCGCTGCATCATGGGACCAGAGCTGCGCGCGCATCTGTTGTGGTTGCTGGCAGCCGATACCCAAAGCCGCTTCATCCCGCAGCACGAAGGACAGCCCAGCCATCGCGGCAGCTGGGCCGATGCAAACGTGAATGCGGCGAGCGGCAACTTCTACGCCAATACGGCCCGCACGCTTGAAGCCGCATCGATCCGGCCGCGGCACGACGGCTACATCGCCTTTCAGAGCGAGGCCTCGCAGTTCCTGCGTGATGGCGTCGCCGCCCGTGCATCGTCCCATGCATTGGCGCGCGGCCTGACCGAGCGTTTCGAGGCCAGCCTGGCCGCCACCCCAAGCACTCCGCAATAAGGATGTCGACGTGAGCGCACTCGTCAATCTCAGTATCGATGGCCATGTCGCCATCATCGAACTCAACCGCCCAGAGAAGCTGAACGCGATGACGCCCGAGATGGCCGATTTGCTGATCGCGGCGGTGGAGCAATGCAATGCCGACTCGCAGGTGCGCGCGGTGATCCTGACCGGCGCGGGTCCGAAGGCCTTCTGCGCCGGCTCGGACATTACCGAGCTGGACCGCTACGCGACGCCCTGGGATTTTCGCAACCGGCTCGACTACTGCGACTGCGTACGCATGTTGAAGAAGCCCACGGTGGCCGCGATCAACGGCTACACCTTCGGCGGCGGCCTGGAGATGGCATTGGCCTGCGATATCCGCATCGCCGCCGACAACGCGCGCCTGGGCGCGCCAGAGATCAAGCTGGGCTGGATCGGCGGCGGCGGCATGACGGCGCAGCTCGTCCATGCGATCGGCCCGAGCAACGCCGCACTCATGGTGCTGACCGGGGACCCCATCCGCGCCGAGCAGGCGCTGGCCTGGGGTCTGGTGAGCGAGGTGGTGCCGCAAGAACAACTGCGCGAGCGCGCGCAGGCGCTCGCCGCCACCATCGCCTCGCGCGCGCCGATCGCGGCCGAGACGGCACGCGTCAATCTGCGCGCCGCGCTGTCGATGCCGCTGGAAAAGGCCGTGGAATACGAGCGCGATCTGCAGGCGATCTGCTTTGCCACCGCCGACGCCAAGGAAGGCCGCAAGGCGTTTGAAGAAAAGCGCGCGCCGAAGTTCGAGCGGCGCTGATGTGAGGGGATGCCCACCGAGCGCCTGTTCGGTGGGCGGGGGGCGGGGGCGGGGATCAGCCCACCTTGCGTTCCTCATCGGCCCAGAATGCATCCCGCATCTGCTTTCTTGCGACCTTGCCATTGGCATTCTTTGGCAGTTCGGTCAGCAGTTCGACGCTCCGCGGCTTCTTGAAGTCGGCCAGTTGCTTGCGGCAATGCTCGATCAGGTCGGCCGGGGTCGCCGCTTCGCCCGGCTTGAGGACGATCATCGCCTTTACTGACTCGCCCCACAGTTTGTCGGGCACGCCGAACACGCAGGCTTCGTAAACGGCGGGGTGCTGGTAGAGCGCCTGCTCGACTTCCGTCGGGTAGATGTTGAAGCCCCCCGAGATGATCATGTCCTTCTTCCTGTCGACGATGTACATGAAACCTTCGTCGTCGGTGCGCGCCAGGTCGCCCGTATGCAGCCAGCCGTCGCGCAGCGCCTGCGCCGACAGTTCCGGTTCTTGCCAGTAGCCGGCAAAGACGTCCGGACCGCTGACGCTGATTTCGCCAATTTCGCCGGGAGGCACTTCCTGACCGTCTTCATCGACGAGCCGGACTTCGCTTTCGCCGAAAGGCCGGCCGCAGGACAGAAGGCGCTCCGGATGGCCGGCCATCGCCTCGGCGTGATCCAGCGCGCTTAGCAGAACGAGGCCGCCCGTTGTCTCGCCGGCGCCGTATCCCTGGCTGAGCTTGGGTCCCAATGCTTCCCAGGCTTCGCGGATGCGTGCAGGCGCCATCGGCGCGCCGCCATAGGAAATCTGCCGCAGCGCAGACAGGTCATGGCGATGCAGGTTCGGATGCGCGATCAGCATGTTGACCATCGTGGGCACCATGAAGCTGAAGGCGGCACGGTGACGGGCGGCTGAAGCCAGAAAGGCCTCGGGCTCGAAGCGATCGTGCAGCAGGATCGTGCCGCCTTGAAACAGGAACGGTTGCATGAACATGCCGCTGGCGTGCGTGATGGGTCCGGCCAGCGCCAGCACTTCGCCCGGATTGGCGCGCATGCGGCCCATGACGACCTTGCGTAGCGATGCCAGGCGGTTACCGACGGTCTGCATGGCGGCCTTCAGCTTGCCGGTAGAGCCCGAGGTGAAATGCAGCACGGCCAGGTCTTGCGGCTGCATGGACACATCCGGGTTGCGGTCGGCGGCGGCCTCCAGAAGGCGTTCGTAGGACCGCCAGCCGCCTTCGTCCCGGCTTCCGGTCACCACATGGTGGCGAACGGTTTCGAACGCGTGGCGGTTCGACTCGGCGTCCTCCAGATGCGCGGGATCCACGATGAACACGGAGGCCTGCGCGTTGTTGACCGAGTCCACCATCTCCTGCGCCGACAAGCGGGCGTTCAAGGCCACCTTGACCAATCCCGCCTTGTACAGGGCGCATTCCAGTTCGATGATCTCAGGGCAATTCCAGGCCTGGATGGCGACGCGGTCGCCTTTGGTCAGGCCCAGCCCGAGCAGTGCATTGGCCAGCCGATTGGAACGGGTTTCCAGTTGACCGAAGCTTATGCTGCGGTCGCCAAAGATAATGGCGGGACGGTCGCGCCAGTAGCGCGCGTTGCGGGTGGTGTATCGGCCTTGGTTCATGACGGCTCCGTGTCGAATTTGGCTTGCCGCTATGCTGCGCGGCGCAGCGCACGGCCGCATAACCGGGGCGCAAAACCTCATGCCGCTGCGTTATCGCGTCTGCGCGATTCCCGTGCGTTATGAAGATCGCCGGGTGTGGCATGACGCGGCGCGGGGCGCCGGGTTACCTCTATTGCCAAAGGGGAGGCGACGGTCCAACCCCGACAAGAGACAGGAGACAGGCGTGGACAAACGAGATGTTCGGTGGGGAGTGAAGGCGGTCCGTCGCATGGCCGAGGCGACCCTTGCGCTGGCGGGCCTGGCCACCATCACGTCGGCGCAGGCCGCGGACGGGGCGGGCAAGTATCCGGAAAAGCCCATCCGCCTGATCGTTCCGTTCACGGCGGGCGGCCAGTTCGACTACATCGCCCGGTTGGTATCGGCGCCGCTGGGCAAGGAGCTGGGGCAGACCATCATTGTCGAAAACGTGGGAGGCGGCGGCGGAAATCTGGGCGGCGGCAAAGTCGCCAGTGCGGCGGCCGATGGCTATACCCTGCTTGAATATGGCGGCAACTTCGCGATCGCAAAGCATCTGTCGCCCAAGCTGACGTACGATCCGATCGCCGACCTTGCGCCGGTATCAGGGTTGAGCATCGCGCCCCACGTGGTGCTGGTTAACAGCGCTTTGCCGATCAAGACGTTCGCTGAACTGCAGGCGTATGCCAAGGCCCATCCTGGCAAGCTCAGCTATGGCAGCCCGGGCGTGGGCTCGTCCATGCACCTGACGTTCGAAACCATCAAGCAGCATTTCGGGCTGGATGCCGTTCACGTGCCGTACCGCGGCGGCAGCAACGCGCTGAACGACCTGGCCGGCGGACAGATAGATGTGGGCATTGTGGCCGTTGCGCCGGCCATGCCATTCATTACGTCGGGCAAAATCCGCGCGGTAGCCGTCACCAGCGAAGCGCGGGCGGCGTCCCTGCCTGACGTGCCGTCGATCGCCGAACTGGGCTACGCAGGCTTCGACAGCGGCAGCTGGGCGGGCATCGCCGTGCCGAAGGGCACGCCGCCAGCGGTCGTGGAACGCCTGAATGCGGCGATCCGCCGGGTCATGGCCGACCCGCAAGTCTTGCAGGCGCTTGAGTCGCAGTCGTTCAAATCCATTGCCGGCTCGCCGGCCGACATGAGCAAGCTCATCGATCAGGAGTCCGCTCGGTATGGACCGTTAATCCAGCGCCTGGGTCTGACGGCGGAATAGCGGACGCCACGCGGCAAGCTGGGGATTACTTCGCCTGCGCGCGCCGTTGCGCGTGCTGGCGCAGGATCTCCAGCAGCCGCTCGGTCAGGGGCGACTGATAGCTATTGCGCCGCGTCAGCACGCCGATCTGGCGATGCCAGGTAAGGTCCTCCAGCGGCACGATCGCAAGGTCCTGGCCGGCGTGCGCCGACAGGGTCATTTCGCTGACCAGCGTCAGCAGGTCAGTGCCGTGCAGGATGCTCAGCAGGTTCGATACGGACGCATTGGACTCGATTGTCACTTCGGGCGGGGGCAAGCCGTGCTGCGCGAATCTGCTTTCCAACCAGCGGCGGGAGGCGGCTTGCGGGCCAGGCAGCATCCATTTGTACGGAGCAAGGTCGGCAAAGCGGATCTTGCGTCCGCTCAGCAAGGGATGGCCCGGCTGCGCCGCGGCATATAGCCGGTCTGCAAACAACGGTTCGCACTCGAATTCGGTCGCGGTGGCGGATTCAAACAGCGAGCTGATCGCAAAGTCCAGGTCTCCCTGGCGCAGGGCAGGAATCAACGCATCGTTCAGGCTGACCATGACCTGCACCTTGGCGGCGGGCCGCTGCGACAGCAATTCGATGCAGGCGGGATTGAAGAACGGCTCGGCCAATAGCGGCGTGACGCCCGCGCGTACCTGCCCGATGCTGCCCCGATGCAGATCACCAGCTTCCTGCATCGCGTCGTCAAGCTCGCGCCGGGCCTGGACCGACCGTTGATAGAACGCGCGTCCGGGGACGGTCAGCTCCATGCCCTTGGGTGTGCGCAGGAACAACTGGAGCTTCAGTTCGTCTTCCAGGCGGCGGATGCCCTTGGTCAGCGCGGGCTGGCTGATGCCGATGCTGTCCGCGGCGCGGCCCACGTGTCCCAGGCGGGCGACGGCCAGGAAATAGTCCAGATCTTCCAGTCTCATGATTCCGCATGGTTATCAAGATCGAAGAAAAGATAATCATGAGGATGACTGGCGCTGTCAAGCTGGGCACTACCTAGACAGGAGACATCATGCCCAACGACACACCGCTTACCCTGGCCGAACTGCGCGAGCGGCTGCGGCAGTATCTGCAGGACGAACTGCTTCCGCTGGAGCGATCGCTCAACCTGGGATACGAAGACAAGTTCGAGCGCAGCCTGGTGCAATCCGTATGGAAACGGTGCCGGACGCTCGGACTGTACGGTCCGCAGTTGCCGGTGGAACTGGGTGGGCAGGGCCTGTCCTATCGCGATCTGTGCGTACTGAAGGACGACGTCGCCGCTTCCGGCGCCATCCTGTTTCCGCACGTGCTGGGCGACTGGGGCGGCCCGTCGCGTATCGGCAATCTGGTGCGCCATGCCACGCCGTATCAGCTGGAGCGCTACATCATGCCCGTGATCCACGCCGAGCGCGGGGCCTGCTTTGCCATGACGGAACCGCAGTCGGGTTCTGACGCGACCCGGCTGCAGACCACCGCGGTCGAGGACGGCGACGATTACATCGTCACGGGCACCAAGCACTACATCACGGCGTCCATGTTTGCGGACTTTGCCATCACGATGTGCGTCACCGACCCGGAGGCAGGGACCGACGGCATCTCGGCGATACTGATCGACCTGGACAGTCCTGGCGTGCGGCTTGTGCACGACTGCGTGCCGATGACGGGTCAGTACGTGGACGCGGACATCGTGTTCGATCAGGTTCGCGTGCCGAAGAAAAATCTGATCGGCGCGCCGGGGCAGGGCTTCAAGATCGCCATGAATCGCATCAGCGTGAACCGGCTGCTGCATTGTCCGACGATGATCGGCCTGGCGCGTCAGGCCTTCAGGCTGGCGGTGGACTACGCCAAGCACCGCCAGCAGTTCGGCGGCCCGATCAGCCGCTTCCAGGCCATCCAGCACATGCTGGCCGACATGGCGACGGCGTTGTATGCCTGCGAACACATGGTGCTTGCCACGGCCGCGAAGGCCGACGCGGGCGAAGACGTGCGGGACGAGGCCGCCATGTGCAAGCTGTTCGTCTCTGAACGCTGCTTCGACATAGCCGACAAGGCCATGCAGATCCATGGAAACGTAGGCGTGACGAAGAACCACCCCGTCGAGTTCATATTCCGCCGCCTGCGCCTTTACCGGATCGTCACCGGCACCAGCGAAATCCAGCGCAATACGATCGCCAAGGGGATCCTGGCATGACACGAGGCGGCGGCTATCTCAGCGGGCTGACCGTGCTGGACCTGGGCCAGCTTCACCCGGGCCCCTATACGGCGATGCTGCTCGGCCAGCTTGGCGCCACCGTGATCAAGGTGGAAAAGCCGCAGGGCGACACGGCGCGTCAGCTCGGCGCGGAAACGTTTGCCAAGTACAACCGCGGCAAGCGATCCATCAGCCTGAACTTCACGCGCGAGGAAGACCGGAGCACGCTCCTGCAGCTGGCCGCGCGCAGCGACGTGCTGATCGAAGGCTTCCGGCCCGGCGTCATGGCCAGGATGGGGTTGGACTACACCCGCTTGGCGCAAGCCAATCCACGTATCGTGATGTGTTCGATCTCCGGCTTTGGCCAGACAGGCCCCTACGCGCAGCGGCCCGGCCACGATGTGAACTATCTGGCCCTGTCCGGTTACTGGGCCGTTCCATCGCAAGTGCGCGACGTGATGGGGCGCCCGCGCTTGCGCCTGTCGGATTATTGCGCGGCCATGCACGCCGCCTTGGCGATCCTGGCCGCCGTCGATGACGCGCGTGTCTCGGGCGTGGGCCAGCATCTGGACGTGTCCATCCATGATGCGCTGACCGCCTGGATGGCGCCGGCCCTGCAGGCGATGAACGGGCCCGCCGGCGCGTCCATCGATAACCTGCCGCATGTCATGCCCGACAACGACGTGTTCGAGACGGCCGATGGACGGCATCTTGCGCTGGGCATCTTGGAAGAAGCCTTCTGGCAAAACCTCTGCGAGGCGCTCGCGCCGGACTGTCCCGAACTGACCACGGAGACCTACCGGACGCGGGCAGGACGGCTGCGTGACAAGGGGGCGCTGAGCGACCGGCTGCGCGCATTGTTTGCCAGCCGCAGCCTGGATTATTGGGAAGGCGTGTTCCGTGGCCGCGACATTCCCTGGGCGCCGGTGCTTCGGCATGACGAGGTCTTCGACGATCCGCACGTACGCCATCGGGGCGTGGTTGCCGAGACGCTTGACGGACCCCGCGTGGCATTTCCGGTCAAGTTCTCAAAGCCGCTGCCCGTACAGCCGGCGGCAGTGCCTGAGCTGGATGGAAATCGGGATGAGATCCTGGCCTGGGCAACCGGACGCGGGCCGAGATAGGCGGGGTGCCATGGCCCCCCCACGTGCCATGCCCCCGTCACGCGATTCAGTTGGGCTGGTCCTTGCCCGGCTCTTCGGCCAGCACCTGCGGCGTCACGTAGGGGGCGTGGGCGGTGTTGACGGGCTCCATGCGCAGCGGCTGGTGTACGCGCGACGGCGGCACCAGTGAGCCGGGGGCGTCGGGATTGGTCCACGACGGATCCGGGATTTCCGCGAAGACCTGGCGCAGGCGTTCACCCCAGGTGCCGCGGATCATGCGGAAGTATTCGTTGTGTTCGTCGATGCTGGCAAAGTGCGTCACGCGCAACGCGTTGGCGCTGTACACCAGCAGGTCGAGCGGCACGCCGACCGAGATATTGGAGCGCAGCGTGGAATCCATGGAGATCAGCGCGCACTTGGCGGCCTCGTCCAGCGAGGTGTCCGGCTGCAGCACGCGGTCCAGGATGGGCTTGCCGTACTTGGCCTCGCCGATCTGGAAATACGGGCACTCCTGGCCGGCCTCGATGAAGTTGCCCGCCGAATACACCTGGAACAGACGGCATTGTTCGGTGCCGATCTGGCCGCCGAAGATCATGCTGACGTTGAAATCCACGCCCTGCTCGTGCAGGGCGGCGGCCTCGCTGCGGTAGACCTCGCGCACCGCCGCACCCACCAGCCGCGTGGCCGCGAACATGTCGGGCGCGTTCCACAGGGTGTCGGCGCCTTCTTCGCGCTGACGGGTCAGCACGTTCAGCACGGCTTGGCTGACCGCCAGATTGCCGGAGGTCATCAGGACCATGACGCGCTCGCCCGGCAGTTCGAAAACGGTCATTTTGCGAAAGACGCTGATCTGGTCGACGCCCGCGTTGGTGCGGGAGTCGGAGAGAAACACCAGGCCGGCGTCGAGGCGGGCGGCTACGCAGTAGGTCATGATCGGAAAGAGGGAAAAACCACCACGCATTGTATTGCGGCGCGGCGGGGCGGATGTAACGGCATACTGCTGCGGGCTTACTGCTGCGCGCCGGCCTGGACCTGGACGCTGATTTCCATCGATTCCTCGCCGCCGCCGGTGCGCACGCCGCGCACGGGCGAGGCCGAGTCGTAGTCCCGGCCCACCGCCAGCCGGCAATGGCATTCCGAGGCAAACTGATTGTTGGTGATGTCCACGCTGGTCCAGCCCACGTCGGGCAGCCAGACGTCCGCCCACGCGTGGCTGGCCGCATGCTCGGCGGTGGTGTACAGGTAACCGCTGACGTATCGCGCCGGCACCGCCAGACCACGTACGCACGCCAGAAAGAGGTGGGCGTGGTCCTGGCACACGCCAAGGCCCAGGGCCAGCACCTGATCGGCGGCTGTCGTGACGTCCGTGGTGCCGGGCACGTAGGCCACGCGTCCATGGATCGCCGCCGCCAGTTTCAGGATGTCGTCCGACGTCGACAGTCCATTCGGCAACACCGCCCGTGCAAAGGCCAGAATCGTTTCATCCGCCTGCGTCAGCCGCGTCGGCACGCAATAGGCGTGCACCGGCAGGCGGCTGTCTTCGCTGCCCAGCACGCCGCGCGTCAGCGGCGCCACCAGCACCTGGCCGGAGACGCGCAATTCGATGTCGCTGTGCGGCTGGTTCAGGGTCAGGGTATGCGTGATGTTGCCGAAGGCGTCGACCTGCTTGTCCAGTTCGCCGGGGGCTTCGATGTGCCAGCGCAGCACGCGCTGGTGCTCGTCGTCGCGCGGCGTCAGGCGCAGGGTCTGGATGCTGTAGTTGACCGGCGCCGTGTAGCGGTAATGCGTGACGTGCGTGATGATCTGCTTCATTGCCTCTCCCGTGTTAGGCCGACAGCGGCACCAGGAAGTCCTGGCTGATCCGGTTGCCCAGGTCGTTGATGCGGTCCAGGAAGCGATCCAGGTAGCGGTGCAGTCCGCTCGCCAGTATGTCTTCGACACGCCCGTACTGCAGCTCCGCACATAGCATGCCCGCGCGGCGCTCGGTTTCCGTGGAGCGCTGATTCGAGACGCGCGCCAGGTCGCCGGCCACCGCCCGCATCGAGGCCAGCAGTGATCGCGGCATGTCGCCATGCAGGATCAGCAGTTCGGCCACGCGGTCGGGCGTGATGACGTCACGGTACACCTTGCGGTAGATCTCCAGGCCGGACACGGAGCTGAGCAGCGCCGACCAGCGGTAGAACTCGCTTTGCACGGCGGCCGCGCCGGCCGGTTCCGCACGGCCGTCCTGCGCGCCCGCGCCGCCGCGTTCATGGAACTTCACGTCCAGCATGCGCGCGGTGTTGTCGGCGCGTTCCAGATGCATGCCGATGCGCATGAAGTACAGCGCCTCGTCTTCCAGCATGGTGGCGATCGTGACGCCGCGCGCCAGATGCGAGCGGAACTTCACCCACTCGAAGAACTCGCCCGGATTGCGCTCCAGCAGCCCGGTGTGCAGGTGCTTGAGCAACTCAAGCCAGGTGGTGTTGTAGGTTTCCCAGACTTCGGTCGTCAGGCTGCCGCGCACCGCGCGCGCGTTTTCGCGAGCGGCGCGCATGCAGGCATAGATCGACGACGAATTTTCCGGATCGCGCACCATGTACTGCAGCACGTCGTGCGGCGATATGGAGGCGTATTTGCTTTGGTACAGGCCCTGCAGCTCGGAAATGCGCAGCACGCCCAGCCACGAGCCTTCGCGCGTGTGCGTGTCCTGCGGCAGCAGCGACATCTGCAGGTTCACGTCCAGCATGCGGGCGGTGTTTTCGGCGCGCTCGGTGTAGCGGCACATCCAGAACAGGTTGTCGGCGGTTCGGCTCAGCATGATCAGTCCTCCAGCACCCAGGTGTCCTTCGTGCCGCCGCCCTGGCTGCTGTTGACCACCAGCGACCCCTCGGTCAGCGCCACGCGGCACAGGCCGCCCGGCACGGTGCGGATCTCCTTGCCGCACAGCACGTACGGACGCAGGTCCACGTGGCGCGGCGCGACGCCTGATTCCACGTAGGTCGGCGTGGTCGACAGCGCCAGCGTGGGCTGCGCGATGTAGTTGCCGGGGTTGGCGCGCACGCGGTCCCTGAACGCGTCCACGTCGGCGCGCGAGGCGGACGGCCCGACCAGCATGCCGTAACCGCCCGCGCCGTGCACTTCCTTGACCACCAGTTCGTGCATGTTGGCCAGCACGTGCGACAGCTCGTCCGGTCGGCCGCAGCGCCAGGTGGGCACATTCGACAGGATGGGTTCCTCGCCCAGGTAAAAGCGGATCATGTCGGGCACGTACAGGTACGTGGATTTGTCGTCGGCGATGCCGGTGCCGATGGCGTTGGCCAGCGTGACGCGCCCGGCGCGATACACCGACAAGAGGCCCGGCACGCCCAGCGCGGAATCGGCGCGAAACGCCAGCGGATCCAGAAAATCGTCGTCCAGCCGGCGGTAGATCACGTCCACCTTGCGCGGCCCGCGCGTGGTGCGCATGTAGACCGTGTTCTGTTCGACGAACAGGTCCTGGCCTTCGACGAGTTCGACGCCCATCTGCTGCGCCAGAAACGCGTGCTCGAAGTACGCCGAGTTGTACATGCCCGGCGTGAGCACCACCACGGTGGGGTCGTCGCCGCCCTGGGGCGCAACCTCGCGCAGGTTGTCCAGCAGCAGGTCGGGGTAGTGGGCCACCGGTTCGACCTTGATGCGGCCGAAGGCGTCGGGCATCAGCCGCATCGACATCTTGCGGTTTTCCAGCATGTACGACACGCCCGACGGCACACGCAGGTTGTCTTCCAGCACATAGAACTCGCCCGCGCCCGCCCGCACGATGTCCACGCCGGCGATGTGGCAGTAGATGTCCTCGGCCACGTCGACGTCCTGCATCTCGGGGCGGTATTGCGCGTTCAGGAAGACCTGCTCGGCCGGCACGATGCCGGCGCGCACGATGTCGTGGCCGTGATAGATATCGCGGATGAACAGGTTCAGCGCACGCACGCGCTGCTTCAGGCCCGCTTCGAGGAGCCGCCATTCGTCGGCGGGGATGATGCGGGGGATCAGGTCGAAAGGGATGAGGCGTTCGGTGCCGGCGGCGTCGCCCGCCACCGAGAACGTGATGCCGACGCGGCGAAAGCTGAGGTCGGCCTCGAGCCGGCGCACGGACATGGATTCGTCCGACTGCTCATTGTGCCAGCGCTCGAATGCCTGATAGTGGGCGCGGATGCGGTTTTCGCCGTCGCGCATTTCGTCATAGGCGGATGGGCGGGCGGGTCTGTCCATCATGGCTCCTCCGGTGCAGATGTATATCTACAAGCAACCCGCATGCCAGGTTTGGCGGCAGGCGGGGGCCATGGAGTCAATATGCGCTGGGGACGGGAGAATTGCCATCCCCACGGCGGACGACGCGACGAATAGGGGGACGGGCCGCGCCGCGGCGGGCGCGAGGGCGGGCGCACCACGCTGGTGCGCGCTTGTTAAGCGGCTGATGCGTCAGGCTGGTGCGTGGCCGGGTGCGTGGCCGGGTGCGTCGCCGGGTGCGCCAGAGGGGTGCATCGGACGGTTGCGTTGATTGCACCCGCAGACCGGCGTGTCAGTTCATCCGATACGAATGCAGGACCGATCCGCCTGTCTTGCCTTCCTCGAGGGGGGCGTGCGGCACCCAGCCGTCCTGGGTCAACACCGCGTCCAGCCGGACGTCGTGCGCGGCGGGGACGTATCCCGGTTCCAGCTCACCGCAGCTCCAGGCGATGCCGATGGCGGTGAAGGCGTGGCCGCGTTCGCGCAGGGCGGCGAGCGTGCGGTCGTAGTAGCCGCCGCCGTAGCCCAGGCGGTCGCCCTGTTCCGTGTAACCGAGGGTGGGCACCAGAACGACATCAGGCAGCAGTTCGGGACCGGCCACGGGCTCCTGGATGCCGTAGGGGCCGGCGCGCAGCTCGGCCTCGGGCGTCCAGGGCAGGAACGCGAGCGGCGCGTTGCGCTCGCGCACCACGGGCAGGGCGACGGTCATGCCGGCCTCGCTCCATTGCGTCAGCAGGGGGCGCAGATCGGGTTCGTCGGCCATGGGCCAGAACGCGGCGACGGTCGTTGGGGCCGGATTGCCCGCCTGCACGGCCTGGTCGCGGGCGACGTTAAGCCATGTGAACAGGCGCGCGCGCATGAGCAAAGCGCCCCGGCTGCGCTGGTCTTCCGGCAGGTCGGCGCGCAATTTTCGCAATCGCGTGCGCTCCTGGACTGCGGTATCCTCTTGAGTATTTTGCGTAGTCATGCTGTGGCTGTAACCGGGGGGTTGAAGATGAAGGCAAACATGCTGAAGACGAACTTGCGTAGGCTCAGCATGCGGGTGCGTCGAGAGACAGGCGCCCAGCAGCCACCACGGTATCAGAAATCCTTGCCGCAAGCCGCCGACGCCCGCTCCGGGCTGTACCGCGGGTTGCATCGCTTTCTCCCGCTGGTGGCGCTGTTCACCGCAGCCTGTGCGCCTGTTGATGCGCAGCAGCGCAGCGCCGCCGTCAATCCTCAGCCCCAGCCCGCCGTGCAGGCCGCTCAGCCGATGATCGCGGTGCCGCCCGTGGCGCTGGCAGGCCTGCCGCCTACTGCCGAAACCCCCGCGCTGGCCGCCGTGGTCGCCGCCCGCGAGGCCATGAGCCGCAAGCAGTGGTCCGTTCTGGGCGTGCTCGTGCCGCAGGCCAAGGGCGATCCGCTGGGCATGTACCCCGAATACTGGCTGCTGCGCTACCAGCTCTGGACGCCGCCCGCCTCGGGCCGTCCCGTCGCGGCCCTGCAGCAGTTCATCAACAGCAATGGCGACGCCTATCTGGCCGACCGCCTGCGCGGCGACTGGCTGCTGGCCGCCGCCCGCAGCGGCGACTTCGAAACGGTGCGCAAGCTGGCGCCCGTGAAGAACAGCAACGCGCAGATCGAATGCGCCATCCTTGACGGCAAGCACATGACCGGCCAGCGCGCCACCGCCGCGCAGGCGATGGCCGTCTTCGCGCCTGGCAGCGCGTGCTGGGCGCTGTACGACCAGCTTGTGGCCGACGGCATCCTGGGCTGGGAGCAGCTTGAACCGCAGCTGCGCGACGCCATCGAAGCCAACAAGACCACCGACGCGCGCAAGTTCGTGCAGTACATGTTCGAGCCGCGCGACGTAAAGACCTACGACGTCCTGATGAAGGACCCCATGAAGTGGCTCACGCGGCAGGACCGCATGCCGGTGGGCCGCAACGAAAAGGAACTGGTCACGATCGCGCTGGCCCGCCTGGCGCGGTCGGATGTCAGCGTCGCCGATTCCTATCTGCGCCGCGAATGGGCCAAGTCGATGTCCAAGCAGAACCTGGCCTGGGTGCGCGGGCAGTATGCGCTGGCCGCCGCGCTGGGCTTGGACAGCCGGGCCAACGACTGGTACCGCGAGGCCGGCCACGTCCGCATGACGGAATACAACGCCGCCTGGAAGGTGCGCGCGGCGCTGCGCCAGCCCAAGATCGACTGGAAGTGGGTCATCGAATCCATCGACGAGATGCCGGCCTCGCAGCAGGCCGAGACCGCGTGGGTGTACTGGAAGGCCCGCGGCCAGGCCGCGCAGGGCCACAAGGAAAAGGCCCAGGCCGCCTATGCCAGCATCTCCGACCGCTTCGATTTCTACGGCCAGCTCGCGGCCGAAGAACTGGGCCGGCGCATCAACGTGCCGCCGCGTCCGGCGCCCATCAGCGACCGCGAGATCGCCGAGGCGCGCGCCAATCCGGGCCTGCAGCGCGCCGTGCTGCTGTTCCGCCTGGGCTGGCGTGCCGAGGCCGTGCCTGAATGGAACTTCACGCTGCGCGGCATGAACGACCGTCAGCTCATGGCGGCCGCCGAACTGGCCCGCGCCGAGAACATCTACGACCGCGTGGTCAACACGTCGGACCGCACGGAAAAGGAATTTGACTTCAGCCAGCGCTTCATCGCGCCGTTCGAAGGCCGCGTTACCGCCAAGGCCAACGCCATCGCGCTCGATCCGGCGTGGGTGTACGGGCTGATCCGCCAGGAATCGCGCTTCATCATGGACGCGCGCTCGCATGTGGGCGCCTCGGGCCTGATGCAGCTCATGCCCGCCACGGCCAAGTGGGTCGCCGGCAAGATCGGCATGAGCGACTTCACCCCCGGCAGCGTCAATGATTTCGACACCAACACCGAACTGGGCACCAACTACCTGAACATCGTGCTGCGCGACCTGAACGGTTCGCAGATGCTGGCCAGCGCGGGCTACAACGCTGGTCCGGGCCGGCCGCGCAACTGGCGCTCGACGTTCACGCATCCGGTTGAAGGCGCCATCTTTGCCGAGACCATCCCGTTCACCGAGACGCGCACGTACGTCAAGAACGTGATGTCCAATGCCACGTACTACGCGGCGATGTTCACCGGGCAACCGCAATCGCTGAAGGAACGCCTGGGCAACATCGTGCCGGTCGGCACTGAAACCGCCGCGGCGCAATGACGCGGGATCCGGCCACCGAGGGCCTGCGCGCCTACATCGTCGGCGGCGCCGTGCGCGATGCGCTGCTGGGCCTGCCGGCGGGCGATCACGATTGGGTCGTGGTGGGCGCCACGCCCGAAGACATGACGCGCCGCGGCTTCATCCCGGTCGGCGGCGATTTCCCGGTCTTCCTGCACCCCCGCACGAAAGAGGAATATGCACTGGCGCGCACCGAACGCAAGTCGGGGCGGGGCTACAAGGGCTTCACCTTTTACACGGGCACGGACGTCACGCTGGAGGAAGACCTGCGCCGCCGCGACCTCACGGTCAACGCGATTGCGCAGGACGAGAACGGCCAGCTCGTCGACCCGCTCAACGGTGCCGATGACCTGCGCGCCCGCGTCTTCCGGCACGTGGGCGAGGCGTTCGAGGAAGATCCCGTGCGCATCCTGCGCCTCGCCCGCTTTGCCGCGCGCTTTGGCGATTTCAGCGTGGCGCCGGAAACGATGGAATTGTGCCGGCGCATGGTGGCGGCCGGCGAGGCT
Source organism: Achromobacter sp. UBA5777 (assembly GCF_002418565.1). Classification (NCBI taxonomy): domain Bacteria; kingdom Pseudomonadati; phylum Pseudomonadota; class Betaproteobacteria; order Burkholderiales; family Alcaligenaceae; genus Achromobacter; species Achromobacter sp. UBA5777. Next base: position 40,006 of record NZ_DIEJ01000184.1, read on the forward strand.
GATGCGCTTGTGGCCGAGCGCGTCTGGAAGGAACTGTCGCGCGGCCTGATGGCGCAAACGCCGTCGCGCATGCTGGGCGTGCTTGCCGAATCCGGCGCGCTGGCGCGCGTGATGCCCGAACTGCAGGGTGTGGAGGAAGTGCGGCCGCAGGTGGACCGCGCCGCGCAACAGGGCTTGCCGCTGGCAAGCCGCTACGCGCTGATGTGCCGCCTGACGCCCGAGCGCGAGGCGCTTGGCCGCCGGATGCGCGTGCCCACGGAATGCAACGACTATGCGCGGCTGCTGCCCGATGTGCTGGACGCGCTCGATGCATTGGATGGCATGCCGGACGGCGCCGATGCGCAACTTGCGCTGATGGAGCGCGCCGACGCCTTGCGCAAGCCAGAACGTTTTTTTGAATTGCTGGATGCTGCGGCGGTGTTGCGCGCGGTGGATATGCCCGCTTGGCAGGAACGGGTGGCGGCGGTGCGCGGCGTGGACGCGGGCGCCATCGCCAAGGCGTGCGCGGGCGAGCCGGCGCGCATCAAGGAAAGCGTGCGCCAGGCGCGACTGGCGCGTTTGGCGGATCTGCAGGCGGGCTGATTCGGCCGGCAGCTGCGGCACTCGCCGCAGTGGCCCATCGCAGCCGCTTGCTGCAGTACTCGTCGCAGTTACTCCCCGCAGTTACTCGCCGCAGCCGCTCAGCGCAGTCGGCCACTACTCGTCGCTTACAGCTTGCCCAGCCGGTCGCCGCGTGAAAACCCGCACAGCGGCGCCGTCATGCCGCGGCCGATGGCCAGCACCTTGAACAACTCGCCCATCTCGGCCTCGGACAGCAGCTTCTGCACCGGAGCCACTGCCTGCGCGTAGGCCTGGGCATCGGACGGGTCCAGCCCGGCCAGCAGATCCATCAATCCGGCGTTCATCAGAAACCGGGCCTGCGACGTGTAGCCCAGCACCTGCATGCCCGCCTCAAGGGCGGCTTCCGCCATCGCGGTGAAATCCACGTGCGCGGTGATGTCCTGCAGGCCCGGCGCGGTGAAGGGGTCGCCGTGCGCATGGTGGCGCAGATGGCACATCAGCGTGCCGCCCGCGCGCTGCGGATGGTAGTACTCGCTGCGCGGAAAGCCATAGTCGACAAGCAGGGCCGCGCCGCGCTCGAGCCAACTGCCCATCGCAGCGATCCACGCCTCGCCCTGCAGATTGATTTCGGACACATAGCCGGGCAGCGCCGGCATGCGCGCCGCCACGGCGGCGGCCAGGGCCGCCGGGGCCGGCCGATCTTCCCACGTGAACCCGCCGTTCGTATCCACGGTCACGCCGCGTTCCTGCACCTGACCCGCTTCGCTCCAGACAAAGAGCGACACTGGCATCGCGTCCAACACCTCGTTGGCCAGCACGCAACCCGAAAACGCGTTCGGCAGCGCATCCAGCCACTGCACCCTNNCCCTGTCGCCGAAAGGCGCCAGCCGTTCGGCCTGGCGGGCGCGCAGGTCCGCCGACACCTCCAGGATCCAGTAGCGCGTGTCGGCCAGGCCCAGCGCATCCAGTTCACGCAGCACCCCTTCGGCCAGCGCGCCGGTGCCGGCGCCGAACTCCAGCACGTCGTGCGTGCCGGTCTGGCGCAGCACCTCGGCCGCCTGGCGCGCGAGCGTGCGCGCAAACAGCGGCGTGAGCTGCGGCGCGGTCACGAAGTCGCCGGCTGGCGTCTTGCCGCCGTCGTCAGCATCGGCCAGCTTGACGTTGCCTGCCGCGTAATAACCCAGCCCGGGGGCATACAAGGCTTCCGCCATCCAGTGGTCGAACGGTAGCCAGCCGCCGTTGGACGCGATCGCGGCGCGCAGGTGGGCGGCGGTGGCATCGCTGTGCTCACGCGCGGCGGGGGAAAGGGGGGGCAGATTGGCGGGGGCGGGGCGTTGCATGGGCGACAGAGACGTGGGTAAACCGGCATTTTCCCAAAAAAAAACCCCACGGCATGGCCGCGGGGCTTTTTTGAATCAGGCGTGGGGATCAGCCGCGGCGATCATTCGACTTGCCGAAGCGCTTGGCGGGGGCGCCAGGACGCTTGTCGAACGAGGGCTTGCCACGGAAGCCGCCTTCGGGGCGATCACCGCCGCGGAAGCCGCCTTCGCGCTGCGGACGGTCGCCGAAGCTGGGACGGTCGCCAAAG
>NZ_DIEJ01000184.1:42253-42510 GCF_002418565.1 Achromobacter sp. UBA5777
GTCGCCGCCGCGGAAGCCGCCTTCACGCTGAGGACGGTCGCCGAAGGGACGATTGCCCTGGTAGCCGCCTTCGCGCTGGGGACGATCGCCGAAGCTGGGACGGTCACCGAAGGAACGCTGCGGGCGGTCGCCAAACGGGCGGTCGTCGAACGAACGGTTGCCTTGATAGCCGCCGTCGCGCGGCTTGAACTCGCCACGCGGGCCGCCGAACGAACGGCCTTCACGCGGTGCGCCATCGCGCGGCGCGCCGTCGCGGT
>NZ_DIEJ01000184.1:42618-50899 GCF_002418565.1 Achromobacter sp. UBA5777
GCCCGTGCGGCCGATGCGGTGCACGTAGTCTTCAGCCTGCATCGGCAGGTCGAAGTTGACGGCGTGGCTGATGCCTTGCACGTCGATGCCACGGGCAGCCACGTCGGTGGCAACCAGGATGCGCAGTTGGCCGCGCTGCAGTTGCGACAGCGTACGGGTGCGCTGGCGCTGGTTCATGTCGCCGTGCAGGGCCGCGGCGGCAAAGCCTTGGTCGGCCAGGCGGTCGGCCAGGTCGTCCGCGCCGCGCTTGGTCGACGTGAAGACGATGGCTTGATCCAGCGAGGCGTCGCGCAGCACGTGATCCAGCAGTTGCATCTTGTGGCTGGCATCGTCCGCGTACAGCAGGCTTTGCGTGATGTTGGTGTGCTTTTCCTTGGCGCCGGCGATCTCGATGCGCTGCGGCTCGCGCATCATGCGCGAGGCTAGCTTGGCGACGGTGCCGTCCAGCGTGGCCGAGAACAGCAGCGTCTGGCGGCCTTCGGGCAGGCGCTCGACGATGGTCTCGATATCTTCAATGAAGCCCATGTCCAGCATGCGATCGGCTTCGTCCAGCACCAGCGTGTGCACGGTGTTCAGTTTGACGCGGCCGGATTGCAGGTGGTCGATCAGGCGGCCGGGGGTGGCGACCAGCACGTCAACGCGGCGCGACAGCGCCTTCAGTTGCGCGCCGTAGGGCATGCCGCCCACGACGGTCGCGGTGCGCAGGTCGGCCAGCTTGCGGCCGTAGGTGGCGGTGGCTTCCGTGACTTGCAGGGCCAGTTCGCGGGTCGGGGTCAGCACCAGCACTTGCACGCCGACGCCCTTGTTGGCGGGCATCTGGGCGATGCGGTGCAGGGCGGGCAGCATGAAGGCGGCGGTCTTGCCGCTGCCGGTCTGCGAGGACACCATCAGGTCATGGCCGGCCAGTGCTTGCGGAATGGCGGCGGCTTGAACGGAGGTGGGGGTGGTGAAGCCAGCTTCTTGAACGGCCGACAACAGGGCGGGCGCGAGACCCAGGGTATCGAAAGACATTACTTTCCCTTGCCGCAATCAATGCGACGCAGTGCTTGGTCGGGCCAGGGGATTAGGCGGCCGGATCCAGGCGACGGTTGATGGAGCATCGTGCCGACCGGATCAACCATGCGCGTGGCGCGTTCTCTTGTACTGATGGAACGCAGGGCGAAAGGAAAGGGGTCAGGAATCGATGATAGTTCGGCATGAGGCCGGGGATAGGCTTCCCGGCAGTCTGCAAAAAATTCCGCTAAATCAAGGCGGTAAATGCCGAACTCGTTTTGTGCAGTGCGGCGATCATAACCCGAATTCGCCCTGCAATGGAATTATTTTTTTGTCCAGTCCCCAATCAATAGGGTTTTTCCCTTGGTCCTGCAGCCAGGTGTTGGTGGCCCGGAAATGGCCGCACCCGAGGAAGGGCACGGGCGGCCGGCGGGCGGATAGCGGAGACGGATGGTTGGACATCAGGACGAGATGACCACTGTCGGGCGGAAGCAACAGCCGCTTGGCCTGCGCGTGGGCGCCCCACAGCATGAAGACTTTGGGCGAGGGATCTCGTGCCACGTGCGCGATCAGCGCATCCGTCACTGTTTCCCAGCCGCGCTTCGCGTGCGAGGCGGGCTGGCCGTCTTCGACCGTGAGCGCCGTGTTGAGCAGCAGCACGCCCTGGTCGGCCCAGGGGCTCAGGTCGTTGCCCGCCGGGATGCTCAGCGCCGGATAGTCGCGCGCAATCTCATTGAAGATATTGCGCAGGCTGGGCGGGCGCTTGCAGTCGTCCGGCACCGAAAACGCCAGGCCCTGCGCCTGGCCGGGGCCATGGTAGGGATCCTGGCCCAGGATCACGACGCGCACGTCCGACGGCGCCAGGCCATGCAGCGCGCGGAAGGGCGTGGCGGGATACACCACGGCGCCTTGCGCGAGACGCGCTTCGACGTGCGCGGTGGCGGCAGCCAGCGCGGCGGCGACGGCAGGGTCGGCGGACAGGGCGGCCTGCCACGCGGCAGGCAGTTGCGCGGCCTGGGCGGCCAGGGCGTTGGATGTGAGGCGGTTGTCGATCGGCATGGGCGCGATTTTGGCACAGCCGTCCGGTCAGCCGGATTGGCCCGTTTGTGCGATCAGACCGCCTTCCCAATCAGACTGGCCAGCCAGCCTGACGGTGCGCCGAATCCCAGAACATCCATTCAAGCTGGGCGGCGTGCGTGTAGGCCTGGTGCATCGCGGCCAGGGTCTGCGGCGACGCCGTATCCGCCGCACGGTCCACGGTGGCGACCACGGCGCGGACCAGCGCGTGGAAATCGTCGCCGGCGTAGGTGTCGATCCAGGCCGCATACGGATTGGGCCGCGCGGCGCGTGCGTGGATGTCGCGTCCGATTTCGGCGTAGATCCAGAAGCAAGGCAGCAGGGCCGCCAGGACGACCGGATAGGGCGCGCTCCAGGCGGTGGCAATCAGGAAGCTGGTGTAGTGATGGCTCGCCGGCGTCAGCGGCGTGGCTTCGAAGGTAGCGGCGTCGATGCCGAACTGCTGCATGAACCCGGCGTGCAGGCTGCGCTCGGCCACGACGGCGCCTTTGGCGGCCTCGGCAAACTGCACCACGCCGTCGGCATCGTCGGCCTTGCCGGCGGCGATGGCGAGCGCGCGTCCGAACGCCACCAGATAGTGCGCGTCCTGGATCATGTAGTGCTTGAACGCGTCCTCGGCGAGCTGGCCGCTGGCCAACTCGCGGTTGAACGGCATGTCGCGCGTCTTTTCATAGAGCGCGGCGTTGCGGGTCCAGGCATCGGAGCTGAAAGACATGGAATTCCTCTGGGACAGGGCTAGGGCGCGCGCCATCGGCGGGGCATAAGGGTACAGGCGGGAGCGCAGGCGGATCGCGGCGCGGGGACGGCTGGATCAGGCTGCGCGTTTGCGGTGATGTCGGGCGTAGTCGAGAAGCGCGTCGCGCAACACCACCGCCTGGTTGTGCTCGGTATTGCGCGCGCCGAAAAGCAAGGTCAGGGGGCGATCCCCCGCAGCGTCCAGTAACGCCGCCATGCGCGATTGCTGCGCTGGGGTGGCGAGTTCAGTCAGGTACTTGCCGCGGAAGTCATCCCATCGGTCCTCGATGTGGCTGAACCATTTGCACAGTTCGGCGCTGGGGGCGATGTCGCGGGCCCATTCGTCCAGGCCCAGGTCTGCGCGGCGCAGTCCGCGTGGCCACATGCGATCGACCAGGGCAAGGTAGTGACCTGCCGGCCCGGTGCCTTCATAGACACGCTGCACGATGATGTTGGACGATTTCATGCCGGCTCCTGCGACTGACGGTGCGGCCAGTCTACTGCAACGCCCGCGACGCGCCGGATCGCGGCGTACTGGAAGTTTGACGCTGCGCACCGGCGGCGCGCAGGACCGCGAATCAGACCAGCTTGTCGCGCCAGCGGTTTGTGGATTACATTCACTTAACCTCTATGTAACAACGCTATTACAGGCCGACACCGTCGGCCTTTTTTGAACCCACGATCCTGTCGTGGCTTAGCCAGGCCGCCTGGCGCCCTTCGCCGTCATGCCGCCACGCAATACTTCAGACCTGCATCCCTCGCCCGATAACGCCGGCCGCCTGCGCATTCTGCATACGGAAGCCGCCACGGCGTTCGGCGGACAGGAATTCTGCATCTATAAGGAGATGGTCGCCATGCGTGAGCGCGGCCATCACCTGGAAGCCGTGTGCCAGCCGCACGCCGAACTGGCGCAGCGTCTGCGCGATGCCGGGTTCACCGTGCACACCATCAACATGGACGGCCCTGTGAATTTCATGCGCAGCGTGGCATTCGTGCGGCGCGTGGCGGCTCGTGGCCGGTTCGACGTCGTCAATACGCACAGCCGCAGCGACACGGTGCGGGCCGCGATGGGCGCGCGCCTGGCGCGCACGCCGCTCATTGTGCGCACCCGCCATTTGGCCAAGCCGATCAACTCGCTGTACGCCTACACGTGGCTGGCCCACCGCGTCATCGCCGTGAGCCGGCACGTGCACCGCCAGCTGCTGGATGGCGGCGCGGCGCCCCAGTCCATCGCCACCATCCATTCCCCGATCGTCCTGCCCGAAAGCGACGGCCTGGGCACTGTCCGGCAAGAACTCGGACTGCCTGACGATGCCCTCGTGGTGGGTTGCGTGGCTGTCATGCGCGCGGAAAAGGGGCACGCAGACCTGATCGACGCCTTCCACCGGATTCTGACCACGTTTCCGCAAGCCCACCTGGTGCTGGCCGGAGATGGCATGCCGGTGTTCGAGCGCCTGAAGGCGCAGGTGCAATCCCTGGGCCTCGCATCGCGCGTGCACTTCCTGGGCCGGCGTCATGACATCGGCAACGTATTGCAGGCGTTCGACGTGTTCGCCTTGCCGACCCACCGCGAAGCCTTGGGCACGGCGTTCGTCGAGGCCTCCGCCATGGGGGTGCCGGTGATCGGCACCGACGTGGGCGGCGTGCCGGAAACCATGCAGGCCGGCGTGACCGGGCTGCTGGTGCCGCCGCGAGACCCGGCTGCGCTGGCCGCCGCGCTTGAAAGCCTGCTGGCCGATCCCGAACGCAGACGCCGCATGGGCGAGGCGGGCCGCGAATTCATCCGCGGGCAGGGTCTGTTCAGCGCGGATCGCACCGCGCAATTGGTCGAATCGGCGTACGCACGCTGGCTGGGGGAGCGTCGCGGGTCTGCCGCCGTGGCGCCTAGCGGCTCATTGCCCTGACAGCCTCAATGCCCCCGCAGGCTCAATGCCATAGCAACGCGTTCATGGCTTCCACCAGCCGGTCGCGGTAGCGAGGCAGCAGCGCTTGCACCTGCGCCTGCCGGTCCTTCCAGGAATCCGGCTCGGCGCCCGGCGCAATGCGCGGCGCCGCCCAGATCGGATCCGGAAAATGCCGGTCGCCGCGCCAGCGCGGGATCACGTGCCAATGCAGGTGCGGCACCATGTTGCCCAGCGACGCCAGGTTGATCTTGTCCGGCGTCAGGATCGCCTGCTGCGTTTCCTCCACCACATACACCGCCCGCATCAGCAGGTCGCGGCCATGCGTCGACAGGCTGGTCATCTCGGCCAGGTGACCGTTCCAGATCACGCGCGTGAAGCCGGGATAGTCGGCGTCGTCGACCTCGATGATGCGCAGGTGCGGCCCGCGCCACAGCAGCGTGCCGCCGTCTTCCTGACACAGCGGACAGTTGGGATCGCGCGCGCTCAAGCCATCACCTTGCGGTACTGGATAAAGCCGGAACGGTCGGCAATCCGGTCGTAGAGCTGCATGGCGGTCGCGTTGGTTTCGTGTGTCAGCCAATAGACGCGGGCGCAGTTGGCCGCGGCGGCTTCGGCGTAGACGTGTTCGATCAGCTTGCGGCCCGCGCCCGTGCCGCGTGCGTCCTGGTCCACATACAGGTCCTGCAGGTAGCAGTAGTCGCCGGCGGTCCAGGTGGAGCGATGAAAGATCCAGTGCACCATGCCGACGGCGCGGCCGCTTTCATAGACCAGCGCCGCGTGCATGGGCTCGGCGGGGTCCAGGAAGCGCGCCCAGGTGTTGCGCGTGACGGCGTCGTCGATGCTGACGCGGTAGAAGTCCTGGTAGCCCTTCCACAGGGGCAGCCAGGCGTCGAAGTCGGTGGCGACGATGGGACGGATTTCTGCGGTACTCATGGCGCAAGGCCTCCTGGGGTCTTCAGAGTTGGGTTTCCATGGCGTCGACGATATGCCGCAGCACCTGCAGGCGAGCGTAACGCTTGTCGTTGGCCGACACCAGATGCCACGGCGCGTGGGCCACGTCGGTGCGCGTCATCATCTCGTTGGCCGCTGCCGCGTATTCTTTCCACTTGTCGCGGTTGCGCCAGTCGTCGGGCGTGATCTTGAAATTCTTGAACGGCGATTTCTCGCGCTCTTGAAAACGCTTGAGCTGCTCGTCGGGCGTGACCGCGAGCCAAAACTTCAGCACCAGTGCGCCGCTGGCGGCGAGCTGTTCCTCGAAGTCGTTGATCTCGGCATACGCGCGGCGCCACCGGGCGGGTGGTATCAGCTTTTCGACACGCTCGACGAGCACGCGGCCGTACCACGAGCGGTCGAAGATGCCGATGCGGCCATGGCTGGGAATGCAGCGCCAGAAACGCCACAGATAAGGCCGGGCCAGTTCCTCGGTCGTGGGGGCGGATATCGGCGTGATGTCGACCTGCCGGATGTCCAGCGCGTGCGTGACGCGGCGGATGGCGCCACCCTTGCCGGCGGCGTCCTGCCCCTCGAACACCAGGATCAGGGAGCGATTCCTGAAGGGGGCGGACCGGGCGGCGCGCGCCAGCCGGCCTTGCAGCAGGCCGAGTTCGGTCTCGTAATCTTCCTTGTCCCCCTTGGCGTCGTAGTCCAGCTTCCCCAGCCTGTCCACGATGCGCGTCGTGCTGGAATGCGCCACGAAAGCGGGCGGCAGGCGGGGCACGCCGCGCCGGCGCAGGGCCCCGAGCACCGCCTCGGCGGTGCGAGCGGCGCGCATGTTTTCGTCGGCGCTGGGAATCACCACCCAGGGTGCATGACCACAATCGGTGTGATTGAGGACGACTTGGGCGCCGGCCCGGATGCGGTCGAACCGCTTATTGACCTTCATGTCGACCGGACTGACCTGCCAGGCCGTATCGGGGTTGGCCAGCAGGCGCTGCGCGCGCGTCTTCTGCGCCTTGGCGGACAGGTGGAACCACAGCTTGATGATCTGCACGCCTTCGGCGGCCAGCATGGTCTCAAAGCGCATGATCGCCGCCGAGTGCGCCTCGATCGCGTCCGCGTTGGGCTTCTTGCGTACGGCTTCAATGACGAGCGGCGTATACCAGGACCCGAACACGATGCCCGTGCTGCCCTTGGGCGGCAGATCGCGCCAGTAGCGCCACAGCGGCGGGCGTTCGAGCTCGTCACCTTCGCGCGGCCCGTAGGCCAGCGTGCGGATGTGGCGCGGGTCCATCCATTCGTTCAGCAGGTTGATCGTCGCGCCCTTGCCGGCGCCATCGATGCCGGCCACGACGATCAGAAGCGTCTTGTCGGCCTGCCGCAGCCGTTCGTACTGCGCATTGAGCAGCGCGACCCGCAGCCGCGCCTCGAGCGCCTTGAATTCGTCTTTGGACAGGGTGGGGTCGGCTTCGGCTTCGGCAAACATGGATGCGTCGGATCGGGTGGCTGCGATCGGGCGATCTTGCGGGATAAGGCCGCGCGGCGCAAGTGCGCCGCAGCCAGGGGTCAGAGCGCGTTCACGGGAATCTTGAGATAGCGCACGCCGTTGTCCTCGGGGGGCGGGAAATGGCCCGCGCGGATGTTCACCTGAATCGCTGGCAGGATCAGCGTGGGCATCGACAGCGTGGCATCGCGCCGTGTGCGCATGGCGACGAATTCGTCCTCGGGAATGCCGTCGCGCACGTGGATGTTGCCGCGGCGCTGTTCGGCCACGGTGGTTTGCCAGGCGGCCTCGCGTCCCGCGGGCGGATAGTCGTGGCACATGTAAAGCCGCGTGTCGTCTGGCAGGCTCAGCAGTCGCCGGATCGACTGGTACAGCAGATGCGCGTCGCCACCGGGAAAATCGCAGCGCGCCGTGCCCACGTCCGGCATGAAAAGCGTGTCGCCCACGAATGCCGCATCGCCAATCAGGTACGCCATGTCGGCCGGCGTATGGCCGGGCACGTGGATGGCCGTGGCGGTCAGCGAACCGATCTGAAAGGTCTCGCCATCGGCGAACAGATGGCCGAACTGCGAGCCGTCGAGCTGGAACTCCGGTTCCAGGTTCAGGATGGTCTTGAAGACGCCCTGCACGGTGCGGATGCTCTGGCCGATGGCGATGACGCCGCCGAGCTGCCGTTGCAGGTAGGGCGCCGCCGACAGATGATCGGCATGGGCATGGGTTTCCAGCAGCCAGACGGTCCGCAGGCTGCGTTCGCGCACGTAATTGGCCACGCGATCGGCGCTGGCGGTGCTGCTGCGGCCGGACTTGGGATCGTAGTCCAGCACCGAGTCGATGATGGCGCACGCGCCGCCGGGCGCGGGCTCGTGGACGACGTAGGTGATAGTCGCAGTGGCGGGATCGAAGAAGGCCTGGATGTGCGGGGTCATGGGGGCTCGCGTGAAGGCCGCGCGGGCGGCCCGATCAGGTCAATTTACGAAAAAAAATAATATTTGCGCATAGTTTATTCATAAATATAATGACGCCGCTATCCCCCACGTGTCCGACACCCCGTCATGAACGCTCCCCTTACCGATTGCGAAGTCGCCGTCCTGCGCGAGTCCGCCACCCAGGCCTGCGCACTGCTCAAGGCGCT
>NZ_DIEJ01000184.1:50944-51344 GCF_002418565.1 Achromobacter sp. UBA5777
CCCGCCGCGAGGGCAAATACGTCTATTACCAGATGGCCAGCTTCGAGGTCAGCCAGGTGATGAAAACGCTATCCAGTTTGTACTGCGGACGCGCCATGGAGTCACTCAAGTGAACGTGGACTGGTCCGCCTTCNNGGCGGCCTGCTGATCGGCGCCGGCGCGGTGCTGCTGATGCTGGGCGCGGGGCGCATCGCGGGCATCAGCGGCATCGTGGGCGGACTGCTTGCGCCCGAGCGCGGCGGCGGCTGGCGCCTCGCTTTCCTGCTGGGGCTGTGCGCCGCGCCCTGGCTGTTCCGCCTGTTTTCCGACCTGCCTTCCATCACGGTGGAGGCCAGCACGCCGCGTCTTATCGTCGCCGGCCTGCTGGTCGGCATCGGCACGCGCTATGCGTCTGGCTGCA
>NZ_DIEJ01000178.1:0-22010 GCF_002418565.1 Achromobacter sp. UBA5777
CAATCGTAGCCCCGCGCACCCCAGGCCGACGCCACGCCGGGCGTCTTAAGAACCGCAATCGACACCTAAAACACCCGCCGAGCGCCACAAGAACCGCAATCGACACCTGCCCCCGGCTTCCGGCGAAAAACGATGCGCCCGGCGGCTAAAAACCTCACATCCGCAGCCCGTCGCCTTCAACAGCCACCACATCATCCCCGCCCAACGCCTGATAAACCGTCACCTGATTCACCAACCGGTTCAACATATTCTCGTCCCGCGCCACCTCAGCCACCCGCCGTTTCTCCTGCGCATCCAGCCAATCCCGCAGCGGCACCGCCCCCGCCCGATACCTGACTTCGTACAGCCGCTCAGCCTCCCGAGCCGCCCGCAAAGACAGATCCAGCTGCTCCGCACGAATCGACAACTGCGTCCGATTCGACAGCGCATTCTCCACATCCGCCATCGCCTGATAAAGCGCCTGCCGGAACGTCACCACCCGCTCCTCAAAATCCGTCTTCGAAATCCGGATATTGAGCTGCATCTGGTTCCATTGCAGAAATGGCAACGTCAACCCCGCCCCCAACGTCCCGATCGGATTCTTCAACACCTCCGACAACGTCGGGCTAGAAGTGCCCAACGCCCCCGTCAACGTCACCGGCGGATAAAAGCTGGCCCGCGTCGCATCTACGGTAGCCAGCGACTCCCGCAACCGCAGTTCAGCCGCCCGCAGATCCGGCCGCCGCCCCAGCAACTCCGCCGGCACCCCCGCCCGCGCCTCCGGCAACGCACTCGACGGCAACCGCATCGGATCCGCCGTAATACGATCCGGCGGACCATCGAACAGAATCGTCAACGCATTGATGTATTCCACCCGCTGCTGCACCAGCAACGCATGCGCTGCCTCCTGGCTTGCCACCGTCTGCTCGGCTTCGGCCAGCTCCAGCGCCGACGCCCCGCCCGCCGCGTACTGCGCCCGCACCAGATCCTGCGTGCGCCGCGCGTAGGCAATGCTCTCCTCGCTGCTGGCGATGCGTTGGTTGATGAACGCCGTCTGCCAATACAACGTCGCGGTCGTCCCCACCAGCGACAGCGCCGCGGCCTGGCGGTCCTGCTCCGTCGCCAGCGCCTCCCACTGCGCCGCATCCCGCTGGCGCGCCAGCTTGCCCCACAGATCCACCTGATAGCTCACCGTCAGCTCGGCCGAATTGGCCCGCGTGATCGCGCGATCCCCATACAGATTGCGCACCCGAGACACGTTCGCGTCCCCGCCAAACTGCGGCATCAGCTGATCGTCCGCCAGCCCCGCCTGATACTGCGCCCGCCGCACGCGGATCGCCGCCGCCGCCAGATCGTTGTTGCGCGCCAGTGCCGTCTCCACCAGCCCGTTCAGCACCGGATCATCGAAATTGCGCCACCAGTCGCCACCGTCCGCCAACGACGCCTGCGCGCCCGCATCAGCGCCCGCCCCCGCGTAAGTCCAGGATGCCGGCACACTCACCGCCGGCCGCTCGTAATCCGTACGCAGCAGACCGCACCCGCCCAGCGCCAGCAACAGCGCCACGCCCAGCGGTTTGCACACAAGAGAAACTGCTTTCATCTTCCTCATTCCCGGGCCAGCGCCTCGACGGGATCCAGACGCGCCGCATTGCGCGCCGGCAGATAGCCAAAAATCACACCGATCAGCGTCGAGCACGTGAATGCCGCGACCATCGATGCCGTGGAATAGATCATCTGGAACGAGCCGCCCGTCGCCTTGCTGACCAGCACGCCCAAGCCCAGCGACAACAGGATGCCCACCGCCCCGCCGATCAGGCACACCAGCACCGCCTCGATCAGGAACTGCTGCATGATGTCGCTGCGCCGCGCGCCCACCGCCATCCGCACCCCGATCTCGCGCGTGCGCTCGGTCACCGACACCAGCATGATGTTCATCACGCCGATGCCGCCCACCATCAGCGAAATCAGCGCGATCAGCGACACCAGCAGCGTCATCGTCGCCGTCGTGCGCTCGATCGTCTTGCGCACCGCATCCGTGTTGAACACGAAAAAGTCCTTCACCACGTGCCGGCGCGTCAGCACCCGCACGATCGCCTGTTCGGCGGCGGCCGGCGGCGTCGCGTCGTTCACGCGCACCGTGATGCTTTTCAGGTGCTGCTGCCCCAGCACCCGTGACAGCGCCGTCGTATAGGGAATCCACACGTTCAGCGAGTCGTTGCTGCCGAACACCGTGTCCTTCTTCTGCGTCACCCCGATCACGCGCGCCGGCATCGATCCCAGGAAGATCACCTGCCCGATGGGCTCCGTATGCGACCCGAACAGCGCACGCCGCGTGCCCTCGTCGATCACCACTTCCTGCGCGCGGCGCGCCACGCTGGTCTCGTCAAAGAACTTGCCCTCGGCCAGCTTGATCGCGCGCACCCGGAAGTACTGATCGCCCACGCCCTGGATCGACCCATTCACCGACACGTTGCGATAACGCAGCGTATTGCTCGTTCCCACTTCCGGCGTCACGCTGTCCACATAGGACTCGCGCGCCAACGCCTCCGCGTCCGCCGCCACCAGCGTGCGGATGTTCACCGCCTTCTCGTCGCCGAAATCCTTACCCGGAAAAACCTCCACCGTGTTCGTGCCGATCGCGCTGATGTCTTCCAGGATCTTGCGCCGGGAACCTTCGCCCAGCGCCACCACCGACACCACCGCCGCAATGCCGATGATGATGCCCAGCATCGTCAGCGACGTGCGCAGCCGGTGCGCGTTCATCGCCAGCAACGCCATCCGCAGCGCCTCGCCGCAGCGGTCCAGATACGCCTGCCAGGCCGGCCGCTGGGCCATCGCCGGCGCCTCGTCCAGCGACGTCTGATGGCGCGGCGCGTCCGGATTGCGCTTGTCCGCGACGATCTCGCCGTCGCTGATCTCGATGATGCGCTGTGCGTGGCGCGCCACGTTCATATCGTGCGTGACGATGATGATCGTGTGTCCCGCCGCGTTCAGCTCTTCCAGGATGCGCAGCACCTCCTGGCCCGTATGCGTGTCCAGCGCGCCCGTGGGCTCGTCGGCCAGGATGATGTCGCCGCCGTTCATCAGCGCCCGCGCGATACTCACGCGCTGCTGCTGACCGCCGGAAAGCTGGCCCGGCCGGTGTTCTGAACGATCCCCCAGGCCCAGCCGCGCCAGCAAGGCCGAGGCCCGCTCCAGCCGCGCCTCGCGGCGCTTGCCCGCGTAGACGGCCGGAACCTCCACGTTGCCCTGCGCGCTCAGGTCCGCCAGCAGGTGATAGCGCTGGAAGATGAACCCGAAATGCTCCCGGCGCAGCTCTGCCAGCTCGTCCGGATCCAGTTCGCCCGTGCTGCGGCCGTCGACCTTGTAGTCGCCGCGCGTGGGCCGGTCCAGGCAGCCCAGGATGTTCATGAGCGTCGACTTGCCCGAGCCGGATGCTCCCACGATGGCGACCATCTCGCCCGCCTCGATCGTGAGGTTGACGTCTTTCAGGACCGCAATCGTCTGGTCGCCCGCCGGAAACTCGCGGCGCACGCCCGACAGGGAAATGAGCGGACCGCTCATGTCAGGCTCCCGGCTTGGCGGCAGCCGGCGACGAGTCCGCCGACACGACGCGTTCGCCCACCTCCAGGCCTTCCAGCACCTGCGCCTGCACATTGTTGTTCATGCCGATGCGGACCTGGCGCGTCTCGGTCTTGTTGCCGTCCAGCACCACGCGCACCTCGTATCGGCCATCCTTGCCGCGCTTGCCGAGCGCCGACGCGGGCACCACCACCGCATCCTTGGCCTCGCCCAGCACAATGAACACCTGCGCCGTCATCGAGATGCGCAGCTTCTCGTCGGGGTTGGGCACGTCGAACAGCCCGTTGTAATAGACCGCGGCGCTGGTGGAAGTACTGGTCGAGGACGTCAGCGACGACGCCGCGTCATCCTTCTGGATGGAATCCGGGGCCGGTTCCACCGCGCGCAAGGTGGCGCGGTAGCGCTCGTCCGGTTCGCCCAGGATGGTGAAGTAGACCGGCAGCCCGGGCTTGACCCGCGTCACGTCGGCCTCGGAGATCTGCGCCTTGATCGTCATGGTGTCCACCTGCGCCACCTTGATGATGGTGGGCGCGCTCTGGATGGAGTTGACCGTCTGGCCTTCCTTGGTGACCACGGCCACCACCATGCCGTCGATCGGCGAGACGATGCGCGTGTAACCCAGGTTGACCCGGGCCGTGTCCACCTGGATCTCGGCCTGCGCGATCTGCGCGTCCAGCGACGCGATCTCGGCACGGGTCACGGCCAGCGTGGCCTCGGCGGTTTCATAGGCCTCGCGCGAGCTGGCGTCGGCCGCCAGCATCATGCGCTGGCGCTTGAACGCCAGTTCAGCCTGCTTCAGCGTGGCGACCTTGGCCGCCCGCTCGGCGCGCCGCGTCTGCAGCGCCGCTTCGGCGTTGCGCAGCTCGTTCTGCTGGGTCAGGTCATCGATCTCGGCAACCAGTTGTCCTTTCTTGACGCGATCGCCCAGTTCCACCTTCAGGGACTTGAGCTGGCCCGTGGCCTGCGCGCCGACGCTGACGCGTTCGATGGCATCGATGGTGCCGCTGGCCAGGACGCTGTCTTCCAGGTTTGCACGGGACACCTCGGCTACGGCGAAGGTGGGCGGCGGCGGCGCGGAGAAGAACGCGGCGCGCGCACCGAAGACAAGAAGCAGGAGGATGACGGCTATCAGGACGTAGCGCTTGAACTTGCTGCGGGACTTTTTCATTGAACCTGGACGATGGGGACGGCAAGGCGCCACGAGCGGCGCCGGTAATGCTGCAAACCAGCGGTGAAAACCGTAGACGGATTGCACCACACGGTGGGTTCCGTTGCGTGAACGATACAACGATCCCGTTACTGCTTCGGAACCGTTTTACCGCGCCTGCCGCGAACGTGCCGTCATCTTGCCGAATAAGCGCACGACTTGTCCGGTAGAGACCGTTAACTTCGCAATGTGACTAGTCACTGTCCGCTGCAGCGCAAAAATGCAGCGCCTCGACATAGCCGGATGTTACGAACAGAATGAATGCAGTTAAGCCGTGTCTACCTCCAACAGATCCCCCTCCTCGCCATCCAGTTCCCCGGAATTTTCCGGGGCGGTGCTTTTGTGCCTGCTGGCAATGATGAATCATGTGGCGCTGACTGGGGGACGGATCACCGTTTCCCTGACGGCGCTGCAGATGGGGCTGTCCACATTCACGGTGGGTACGCTGGTGGCGGTGTTTGCCGTGCTGCCGATGCTGTTTTCAGTGCGCGCGGGACGCTGGGTGGACCGGGTCGGCATCGTCCGTCCGCTGGTTATCGGCACCACTTTGGTGGCTTTCGGCACGCTACTTCCTTCTATTTCGCAAACGCAGTCCGCCCTGCTCGTTGCGTCTTGCTGCATCGGCATCGGCTTCATGCTGCACCAGGTCGCCACGCAGGATCTGCTGGGACACGCCGAGCCCGAGAAGCGACTGCGCAATTTCTCGTTCATGTCGTTGGCCCTGGCAGGGTCGGGATTTTCCGGTCCTTTGATCGCCGGTCTGGCCATCGACCACCTGGGCACGCGCACGGCCTTCGGCCTCCTCGCCGTCGGCCCCCTGCTCTCGGGAATCGGCCTGTATGCGCTGCGGCATCAGTTGAAGGCCGTCGACGCTGCCATCACCGGCGTGCGAGAGGCCCAGCGCCGTCGGGTGACCGAGTTGCTCGCCGTGCCCGCCTTGCGCCGTGTCCTGATGGTGAACACCATCCTGTCCGGCGCGTGGGATACCCACCTGTTCGTCGTACCGATCTTCGGCGTGGCGATTGGCTTGTCCGCCACCACGATCGGCGTCATTCTTGCTTCGTTCGCGGCGGCAACTTTCGTCATCCGGCTGGCTTTGCCGCTGATTCAGCGCCGGGTGCGATCGT
This sequence comes from Achromobacter sp. UBA5777, assembly GCF_002418565.1. Classification (NCBI taxonomy): domain Bacteria; kingdom Pseudomonadati; phylum Pseudomonadota; class Betaproteobacteria; order Burkholderiales; family Alcaligenaceae; genus Achromobacter; species Achromobacter sp. UBA5777. Next base: position 5,896 of record NZ_DIEJ01000178.1, read on the forward strand.
GGACCCTGGTGCGCGTGGCCATGGCCACGGCGGCCATCGACTTCGTGCTTTACCCGCTGTTCACCGACGTTACCGTCTTGATCGTGCTGTCTTTCATCCTGGGACTGGCGCTGGGCTGTTGCCAACCCAGCATGCTGTCCCTGCTGCACCAGTATTCGCCGCCGGGCCGCGCCGCCGAGGCGGTGGGCCTGCGCATGGCGCTGATCAACGGCTCGCAGGTCTCCCTGCCGTTGACCTTCGGCGCGCTGGGTGCGGTAATTGGCGTTGCCCCGCTTTTCTGGGCCTATTCCGTGGCGCTGATGGCCGGGGGCTGGGCCAACCGAAATCCTCCGCACGAGCCTGAACGGAAAACGTAGTTGTGAACAAGCAGTCCTCCCCCACCGACATCTCCGGCGCGTCCTTGCCCTTCCGGCTCTGGACGGCAGAAGAACGCCAAGCCTCGCTCGACGACGCGCTCAAACACTGGCAGGCCGGGGAAGACGTATGGGTATTCGGGTACGGATCCCTGATCTGGCGGCCGGATTTCGACTTCCAGGAACGGCGCCTGGCCACATTGCGCGGCCATCATCGGGCGCTGTGCCTGTGGTCCCGGGTGAACCGGGGTACGCCCGAATGCCCGGGCCTGGTGTTCGGATTGGATCGAGGCGGTTCCTGCCGGGGCGTGGTCTACCGGCTGGCGGGCGACCAGGTCCCCAATTACTTTCCTGCCCTCTGGGAACGCGAGATGTCCACGGGCGCCTACCTGCCCCGCTGGATCAACTGCGCCACGGACGAAGGGGTCGTCCGCGCTCTGGTCTTTATCATGAACCGCAGCAATCCCGCCTATATCCGCGCGCTGCCCGAGCCGGAACTGCTGGAGATCGTACGCCGCGCGGCGGGGCGCTACGGCCCGTGCACGGACTACGTGGTGCAGACCGCCCAGGCCCTGCGGTCCGCCGGCATCCACGACGCCCGGCTCGACGCGATCGCCCGCCGGCTGGAACTGGACGGCCACCCGCTGCCCGAAGGTCCCTGACGCCAAAAGGGGCGAGCAGGCCCGGCGAACTTGTCCGGGGCCTGCGCGGGGTCAATGAGGGGCCGGTCTTCCAGGCGGTATAAACTCCCTGTTATCAACGCTGAACCCCTAAGACCATGTCCGTCTCTGATCTGCGTCAAAGCTACGAAAAGAATGTGCTCCTGGAAAGCCAGGCCGCCCGCTCCCCGTTCGAACAATTCACCCGCTGGTTCGACGAGGCCCTCGCGGCCAAGGTGCCCGAACCCAACGCCATGACCCTGGCCACGGTGGATGCCAGCGGCCAGCCCAGCGCCCGCATCGTCCTCATCAAGGGCTTTGACGACCAGGGCTTCACGTTCTTCACCAATTACGAATCGCGCAAGGGCCTGGACCTGCTGGCCGAACCGCGCGCCAGCCTGCTGTTCTTCTGGCAGCCGCTGGAGCGCCAGGTCCGCATCGAGGGCGTGGTGGAAAAGGTGGCCGCCGAAGAGTCGGACGCCTACTATCACAGCCGCCCGGCCGGATCGCGCATCGGCGCGTGGGCCTCGCGCCAGAGCCAGCCCATCACCCGCGAAGAGCTGGAAGCCCGTGAAAAGGAATTCCGCGAGCGTTTCGGCGAACAGCCGCCGCGTCCGCCGCACTGGGGCGGCTACCGCCTGAAGCCCACCGCCTTTGAGTTCTGGCAGGGCCGGCCGTCCCGCCTGCACGACCGCCTGCGCTACGTCGCGGACGGCGCGGACTGGAAGATCGAACGCCTGTCTCCCTGATACAGGCGCCCCGACGCGGGGCGTCCCCACGCCGGGCGCCTCCCGCGCCCGACCGAACTGTCTACTGCATGTCCGCCTCCTCCCCTGATTTCGATTCCGTCTTCTTTCGCACCGCATTGGGCCGTTACGCCACCGGCGTGACGGTCGTGACGACCGCCGGCCAGGACGGCGCGCCCATCGGCCTGACGGTCAGCTCGTTCAATTCGGTCTCGCTGAACCCGCCGCTGGTGCTGTGGAGCCTGTCGCTAAGCTCCTCGTCGCTGGAGGCCTTCGAACAGTGCGAGCGCTACGTCGTCAATGTGTTGAGCGCGGACCAGATTGCGTTGGCGCGTCGCTTCGCGACCGGCAAGACGCCGGACCGCTATGCCGGACTGCAGGTGCACTATGCGCCGGGCGGCACGCCGATGCTGGACGGCCACTGCGCCGCCTGGTTCGAATGCCGCAACCGCAGCCGCTATGTCGAGGGAGATCACGTCATCATGGTCGGAGAAGTCGAACGTTGCGGTCATAGCGGCGAGCCGCCGCTGGTGTTTCATGCTGGCGGATTCGACCTGACGCCGGCCGGCACGCGCGCCGAGAAGGCCAAATCATGAGCGTCGACGTCGATTGCGTTGTCATCGGCGCCGGCGTGGTCGGGCTGGCAATCGCCCGCGCGCTGGCCCAGTCCGGCCGCGAGGTGCTGGTGGCCGAGGCCACCGAGGCCATCGGCACCGGCACCAGCTCGCGCAACTCCGAAGTCATCCACGCCGGCATCTACTACCCCGCCGGGAGCCTGAAGGCGCGGCTATGCGTGCGTGGCAAGCATCTGCTGTACGCGTACTGCGCCGAGCGCGGCGTGCCGCACAAGCGGCTGGGCAAGCTCATCGTCGCCACCAGCCCCGAACAGGCCACGCAGTTGGAAGGCATCGCCCAACGCGCCCGAGCCAACGGCGTGGACGACCTGCAGTACATCTCGGGCGAAGAAGCCATGCGCCTGGAGCCCGCGCTGCAATGCACCGCCGCGCTGATGTCGCCGTCCACCGGCATCGTCGACAGTCACGCGCTGATGCTGTCCTTTCAGGGCGACGCCGAAAACGCGGGCGCCCAGTGCGTGTTCCATACGCCGCTTGTGTCGGGGCGTGTGCGCCCTGAAGGCGGCTTCGAGCTGCAATTCGGCGGCGATGACGCCATGCAACTGACCTGCAACGTGCTGATCAACTCGGCCGGCCTGCAGGCGCCGGCCCTGGCGCGGCGCATCGAAGGCGTGCCCGCAGACAGCATCCCCACCGATTACCTGTGCAAGGGCAGCTATTTCACGCTGTCCGGCCGCGCGCCGTTTTCGCGCCTGATCTATCCCGTGCCCCAGCATGCAGGCTTGGGCGTGCATCTGACGCTGGACATGGGCGGCCAGGCCAAGTTCGGCCCCGACACCGAATGGGTCGGCACCGAGGACTACACGCTGGACCCGTCCCGCGCCGAGGTGTTCTACGAAGCCGTCCGCAGCTACTGGCCGGCCTTGCCGGACGACGCGCTGGCGCCCGGTTACACGGGCATCCGGCCCAAGATCTCGGGCCCGCACGAACCGGCCGCCGACTTCGTCATCGCCGGCCCCGCCGTGCATGGCGTGCCGGGCCTGGTGAACCTGTTCGGCATCGAATCCCCCGGGCTGACCTCCAGCCTGGCCCTGGCGGAAGAAACCCTGGCGCGCCTGTCCGCCTGATCTCCGCCCGCTCCCTCTTTCTTATTCATCCATTTCCGCCATGCAGCACAACGACTACATCCTGACCCTGTCCTGCCCCGACCGCACCGGCATCGTCTACCGCGTCAGCGGCCTGTTGTTCGAACTGGGTTGCAACATCCTGGATTCGCAGCAGTTCGGCGACGAAGAGACCGGCCGGTTCTTTCTGCGCGTGCACTTCGACCTGCCGGTCGGCGCCTCCGCCGACGACCTGCGCGCCCGCCTGGACGCCATGTCCGCCGACTACGGCATGGAACTGAAGCTGCACGACGCGCGCCGCAAGGAGCGCCTGCTGATCATGGTCAGCAAGCAGGGCCATTGCCTGAACGACCTGCTGTTCCGCGTGCACAGCGGCCATCTGCATGCCGAAGTGGCCGCCATCGTCTCGAATCACAACGACTACGCCGGCCTGGCCGCCACCTACAACATCCCGTTCCACCACCTGCCGGTCACGCCCGACACCAAGCTGGAACAGGAAAAGCAGGTGCTCAAGATCGTCGACGAGGCGAACATCGATCTGGTCGTGCTGGCGCGCTACATGCAGATCCTGTCCGCCGGCATGTGCCGCGCGCTGACCGGACGCGCGATCAACATCCACCACAGCTTCCTGCCCAGCTTCAAGGGCGCACGTCCTTATCACCAGGCGCATGCGCGCGGCGTGAAGATCATCGGCGCCACGGCTCACTACGTGACCTCGGATCTGGACGAAGGCCCGATCATCGACCAGGACATCGAGCGCGTCGACCACACGATGACCGCGCAGGACCTGACCCAGGTGGGCAGCGACATCGAATCCCTGGTGCTGTCGCGCGCCGTGCGCAGCCACGTCGAACACCGCATCCTGCTGAACCGCAACAAGACCGTCGTGTTCCGCTGATCCTCACGCCTTTGACGGGACCGCGGCGGGCGGTTGCAACGGCGGAAACGCCTGCGCCACCAACGCCACCGCGCGCTCCTGCAAGGGCGAACGCGCCGCATCGGGCCAGATCACCTGGCTGATCGAGCGCGCCTCGTGTTCAAACGCAATGAACCGCGTGCCCGCCAGCCCGCTGCGCGACAGGCACGCCGGCACGATCGACACCCCCAATCCCTGCGACACCAACGACGCCACGCTCAGCCAGTGGCGCACCTCGTGCCGGATCGCCGGCATGAAGCCGGCCGACACGCACATGGCCAGCACGGTTTCGTAATAGCTGGGCGAGGCCGCCCGGGCGAAAAAGACGAAGTCATCCTCCGCCAGCTCGGCCAGCCGCAGCGACGTGCGCTGCGCAAGCGGATGCGCATCCGGCAGACACACGACGAACGGCTCGGCCATCAGATCACGCGCTTGCACGCCGTCCGGCACCGGATTGGCGTGGATGAAGCCCAGGTCCTGTTCGCCGCGCCGCACCGCCTCGATCTGATCATGCGAGTTCAGTTCGGTCAGTACGTGCTCCACGTCGGGCAGTTCCGTGCGCATGGCGCTAAGCAGCGCGGGCAGGCCCCGATACAGCATCGACCCCACGAAGCCGATGCGCAGCCTGCCGCGCAAGCCCGCGTCCACCTGGCGCACCAGCGTGCGGACCTCTTCGGCCTGGCGCAGCAGAATCAGGGCCTCGTGGTAGAGCGCCTGGCCGGCGTCGGTCAGTTCCACGTGCCGGCTGGTGCGGGCCAAGAGGCGCGCGCCGATGTTCTCTTCCAGTTGGCGGATCGCGTAGCTGAGCGGCGGCTGCGAGATGTGCAGGCGCGCCGCAGCGCGGCTGAAATGGCGCTCTTCGGCCACGGCGATGAAGTAGCGCAGCAGCCGGGGTTCCAAGTCCATGCGTCCCTCCTTAAGGCATATCTATATTATTTTTGGATTGATCTACATCAAAACAGTATTTGAATAGATAAATCAAGGCCCGCACCATAGGACATCTCCCCGTCTCGACCCGGATGCCGCCATGGATACCCCCGTCTTGCCCGTTGCCGCCACTGCCTCGCCCGTCCCGGATTCCCGAGGGCTGAACCTGTTCAGCGCCGACCCGTATGCCGAGGCGCTGAGTCGTCGCTACCTGCCGCCCGCCCTGCACGCGCATCTGCTGCCGCATCTGAGCCGGCTGGGCGAACTGGCGGGCGGGGTGATGGACGAACTGGCGTCCGTGGCTGACAAGCATCCGCCCACGCTTTCCGTGCGCACCCGCGCCGGCACGGACGAGTCCCGCATCGACAAGCATCCTGCTTACGTCGAACTGGAACGTCTGGCCTACAGCGAGTTCGGTCTGGCCGCCCTGTCCCACCGGGGCGGTGTGCTCGGCTGGCCCGAGCCCATGCCCGCCGCCGCCAAGTACGCGCTCAGCCATCTTTTCGTGCAGGCGGAATTCGGCCTGTGCTGCCCGGTCAGCATGACGGACTCGCTGGCGCGCACGTTGCGCAAGTTCGGCGACCCCGCACTGGTCGAGCGCGTGCTGCCGCAGGTGACGTCGCAGGATTTCGACACGCTGCGCCAGGGCGCCATGTTCATGACCGAACAGGGCGCGGGCTCGGATGTCAGCGCCACCGAAGTCACGGCGCAAGCGCAGGACGATGGCACGTGGCGCATTCACGGGGACAAGTGGTTTTGCTCGAACCCGGACGCCGGCTTCGCGATGGTGCTGGCCCGCAGCGAAACGGATCCCGGCCTGAAGGGCGTGTCGCTCTTTCTGCTGCCGCGCGATCTGGCGGACGGCTCGCACAACCACTACCGCATCCTGCGCCTGAAGGACAAGCTGGGCACGCGGTCGATGGCCAGCGGCGAGATCCGTCTGGAAGGCGCGGTGGCCTGGCTGGTAGGCGAGCGCGGCCGCGGCTTCAAGCACATGGCCGACATGATCAACAACTCGCGCCTGTCCAACGGCATGCGCGCCGCCGGCCTGATGCGCCGCGCCGTCACCGAGGCGATCTACGTGTCGCAGCATCGCCGCGCCTTCGGCAAGCGGCTGATCGACATGCCGCTGATGCAGCGTCAGCTCGTCAAGATGATCGTGTGGGCTGAACAGGCGCGCAGCGTCATGTTCCAGACGGCGCGCGCGCTGGCCGACGCCGATCAGGGCGCGGCGGGCCCCGCGCTGGCGCGCATTCTGACGCCGCTGATCAAGTTCCGCGCCTGCCGCGATGCGCGCAAGGTCACCGGCGACGCGATGGAAGTGCGCGGCGGCTGCGGCTATATCGAGGAGTTCACCGAACCCCGCCTGGTGCGCGACGCGCACCTGGGCTCCATCTGGGAAGGCACCAGCAACATCGTCGCGCTGGATGTCCTGCGCGCCATCAAGAAAGAGAATTCCCTGCCGGCGCTGCGCAGCCACATCGACCGCCTGCTGGCTGACGGCGCGCCCTGCCCGCCCGAACTAGCCGATCTGCAGGCCAGCGCCCTGGAAAAGACCTATGCGCTGGCGGAACATGCCGCGCAAGGCGACCATGCGCAACTGGCGCGTCAGGCCGCATCGCTGCTGTATCACGCGGTGTCCATGGCCGCGTTGCGCTGGGAGGCCGCCGGCACGGGTCTGGAAAGCCGTGCACGGCTGGCCGACCAGGTGCTGCTGCACCGCCTGGCGCCGCGCGATCCCTATGCCATCCCGCCAGACGAAAGCGCGGCCTGCCAGGCCATCCTGCAATACGCGCTGTAACGCCCATCCGGCTTTTGCAGTAACCCGACGCCGGCGGCACAGCCGGCGCGCCATCCACTGGAGACATGCATGAAACGCCATTTCGCCCCCCTGTTCCTGGCGGCCGCCGCCGTCATAGCGGCCACGCCGGCCGTTGCCGCAGACGCCTATCCCACTGCGCGGCCGGTCACGCTGGTCGTGCCCTTCCCGCCCGGCGGCCCCACCGACGCGCTGGCACGACGTCTGGCCGAAAAGCTGCGCGAGCCGCTCAAGCAGAACGTCATCGTCGAAAACCGCAGCGGCGCCGGCGGCAACATCGGTTCTGAATATGTGGCCTCCGCCAAGCCCGACGGCTACACCATCCTGTTCGGCACGTCTGGCCCGCTGGCCATCAATGTCAGCCTGTACAAGAAGCAGAACTACAACCCCGAGACCAGCTTCGCGCCCATCATCCGCATCGGCCACCTGCCCAACATCCTGGTCGTGAACCCGTCGGTGCCCGCCAACAACATGCAGGAGCTGATCGCCTACGCGCAGAAGAATCCGGACAAACTGAGCTACGCCTCGTCCGGCAACGGTGCGTCGTCGCACCTTGCCGGCATCCTGTTCAACCGCATGGCCGGCACCAAGATCATGCACATCCCGTACAAGGGCACCGGCCCCGCGCTGAACGATCTGCTGGGCGGCCAGGTGTCGATGTCGTTCACCGACATCCTGACTGCGCTGCCCTACATCAAGGCGGGCAAGCTGCGCGCCATCGGCCTGGCCAGCGCGCAGCGTTCCGACGCGCTGCCCGAGCTGCCGACGCTGTCCGAGCAGGGGCTGAAGGGCTATGACGTCAGCGTCTTCTTCGGCATCGTTGCACCCAAGGACACGCCGGCCGACGTGGTGAACACGCTGAACGAGGCCTTCAAGACGGCGCTGTCCGATCCCGCCATCGAGCAGACGCTGCGCATGCAGGGCATCGTCGAAGCGCAGGACAAGACGCCGCAGGGCCTGTCCACCTTCATCACCACCGAAGTCCCCAAGTGGCGCGAGCTGATCCAGAGCGCCAACGTTTCCATCGACTGACGCGAAGAATTCCATGGCTCACACCCTACCCAATGCCGGCGCCCTCGCGGGCTGCAAGGTGATCGATCTGTCACGCGTGCTGGGCGGTCCGTACTGCACGCAGATTCTGGCCGACCACGGCGCCGACGTGCTGAAGATCGAGCCGCCCGGCGGCGACGAGACGCGCGGCTGGGGTCCGCCCTTTCTGGGCGAGACGGCCTCGTACTTTGTCGGCGTGAACCGCAACAAGGACGGCATGACGCTGGACCTGTCGCAGCCCGCCGGACAGGAACTGCTGCGCCACCTGCTGGCTGACGCGGACGTGCTGGTCGAGAACTTCAAGCCCGGCACGCTGGAGAAGTGGGGCCTGGGCTATGAAGACCTGAAGGCGGCCTTCCCCGCGCTGATCCATTGCCGCGTCAGCGGGTTCGGCTCGGACGGCCCGCTGGGCGGCTTGCCCGGCTACGACGCCTGCGCGCAGGCGATGTGCGGGCTGATGAGCGTAAACGGCGATGCGGACGGCGAGGCGACCCGCGTGGGCCTGCCGGTCGTGGACATGGTGACGGGGCTGAACGCGGCGGTGGCGATCCTGCTGGCGCTCAACGAGCGCACGCGCAGCGGGCTGGGGCAGTTCCTGGACATCACGCTGTACGACTGCGCGCTGTCGCTGCTGCACCCGCATGCGCCGAATTACTTCTACAGCGGCAAGGTGCCGCAGCGCAGCGGCAACGCGCACCCGAACATCGCGCCGTACGAAACCTTGCCGACCGCCAGCGGGCCGATCTTCCTGGCCGTGGGCAACAACCGCCAGTTCGCGATGCTGGCGCAGACGCTCGATGCCCCGGCGCTGGCCGAGGATGCACGCTACGCCACGAATGCAGACCGCCTGCGCCATCGCCAAGCCCTGCGCGACGATCTCTCTGCGCTGCTTGCCCGCCACGAAGCCGCCGCGCTTGCCGATCAACTGCTGCGCGCCGGCGTGCCTGCCGCCGCTGTGCAGACGGTCGACCAGGCGCTCGCGCATCCGCACACGCGGCACCGCGGCATGGTGCTGGAACAGGGCGATTACAAAGGCGTGGGCTCGCCCATCAAGCTGTCGCGCACCCCCGCCACGCTGCGCAAGCTGCCGCCGGACCTGGCGCCGCCAGCGGGGCAGGACTGATCCCGCATCGATGACACCGCCCGGCGCCCGCCGGGCTTTTTTTTGGGGCCGCGTCTTCGCTTGGCCAGGTGTTCGGCACCGCCCCCATTGCGCCGTTGCCCCGCGCGCAACAACTTAGACATTTGGTTTCAGCACGCCGCCCTATTGCCGCCGTAGACTTTTTTTGCATTTTGCGTCGCATCTGCACGCTTTCCCGAGCCACATAAAAAGGCGAGCCACATAAGAGGAAATAAAAGACTATGGCCACGACAGACTCACAAGACCACGGCCAGCTGAAACGGGTAATGGGCCCGAAGCTGCTCCTGCTATTCATTGTTGGCGACATCCTGGGCACCGGCGTCTACGCACTGACCGGGCAGGTCGCTGCGGAAGTCGGCGGCGCAGCGTGGCTGCCGTTCCTGGTCGCCTTCGGGGTGGCCCTGCTGACCGCGCTTTCCTACCTTGAACTGGTCACCAAGTACCCGCGCGCCGCCGGCGCCGCACTTTATGTCCACAAGGCGTTCGGCGTGCACTTCCTGACGTTCATCGTCTGCTTTACCGTCATGTGTTCCGGCCTGACGTCGGCCGCCACCGCCTCGCAGGCCTTCGCCGCCAACCTGTTCGCCGCAATGGGCATCGAGGCCGAAAAGCACTGGATCACGCTTGGCGCGCTGGGCTTCATGACGCTGGTCATGCTGGTCAATTTTCGTGGCGCAACTGAAAGCGTGCGCGCCAACGTCGTGCTCACGCTGATCGAGCTGTCGGGTCTGCTGATGGTCATCCTGCTGGGCTTTTACGCGATGTCGGACGGCCAGGCGGACTTCTCGCGCGTCGTCGCATTCGACACGCCCGAGGACAAGAGCGTGTTCCTGGCCGTGACCTCGGCCACGGCGCTGGCGTTCTTCGCCATGGTCGGCTTCGAGGATTCGGTCAACATGGCCGAGGAAACGCACGATCCCAGCCGCATCTTCCCGAAGGTCATGCTGACCGGCCTGGGCATCACGGCACTCATCTATGTGCTGGTGTCCATCTGCGCCGTTGCGCTGGTGCCGGTGGGCGAACTGGCCAAGAGCAGCACGCCGCTGGTGCTGGTGGTCAAGCGCGCCGCGCCGGATCTGCCCGTGGAGTACATCATGCCGATCATCTCGATGTTCGCCGTGGCGAACTCGGCGCTGATCAACATGATGATGGCCAGCCGCCTGTTGTACGGCATGTCGCGCCAGGGTGTGCTGCCGTCGTTCCTGGCGCACGTGCACCGCAAGAACCAGACGCCGTGGACGGCCATCCTGTTCACGACGGCGCTGGCCTTCGGCCTCATCATCCTGGTCTCGCTGACCGACTCGCAGGCGATCCGCGCGCTGGGCGGCACCACCGCGTTGCTGCTGCTGGGCGTGTTCGCGTTCGTGAACGTCGCGGTGCTGGTGCTGCGGCGTGACAAGGTCAAGCACAAGCACTTTTCCATCAACCGCATCGTCCCGTGGCTGGGCGCCGGGGCGTGCCTGTTCCTGGTTACGCCGTTGACGGGCCGTGACGTGATCCAGTATCAGGTCGCCGGCTGGCTGCTGCTGCTGGGCGTGGTGATGTGGTTCGTGACCTGGCTGGCGCGGCGGCGCGAGGCCAAGATGGAGCTGGATCCCTCGGCGCTGGAGTGATGCGTGGCGCCACGGCTGAGGCAGCCTCAGCCGGGCGCCTCAGCCTCACGTGTTGGCCGCGGCGTCTCAGCGAGGATGCCCCCGCCGGGCCTGGCGCCGCAGCGCGGCGTCAGCCACCGACCGCCAGCCCTTCGCGGCGCGGGTCCGCGCCGCCCTCCAGGCCCTTCGCATCGATGACGATGCCGTGGATGCCGCTGGGAAACTCAGTGATGCGCACCGGGTGTCCCATGCGCTCCAGTTCCGGCGCCAGCGCTTCCAGCGCCGTGCCCTTCTCCAGTTCAGTTTCCTTGTTGCGGCTGCCGAAGTTGGGGAGGTCGATCGCCGACTGGATGTCGAGATTCCAGTCCAGCACGCCCACAAGCGTCTTGGCGACGTAGTTGATGATCGCGCTGCCGCCGGGCGAGCCCACCAGCAGGTAAGGCTTGCCGCCCTGCAGCACCATCATCGGCGCCATTGAGCTGCGCGGACGCTTGCCCGGCTCGATGCGGTTGGCGACGAGCCTGCCTTCGGGGTCCTTGAACGACGACGAAAAATCGGTCATCTCGTTGTTCAGCAGAAAGCCCCGCACGAAGATCTTGCTGCCGAATTCGCTTTCGATGGTGGTCGTCATGCTGAGCGCGTTGCCTTGCGCGTCGACGGCCACGAGGTGGCTGGTGGACGGCAGTTCCAGCGCGTTGTCCTTGCCCAACGACAGCAGCTTGCCTTCGGGGTCGCCCGGTAGCGCGACCTTCATGCTGCGATCCGGCTGGATCAACGCGCCGCGTGCGCGCAGGTAGGCGGGGTCCAGCAAGGCGCGCACCGGCACACGCACGAAGTCCGGGTCGGCCACGTAGAAATCGCGGTCGGCAAAGGCCAGCCGCCCGGCTTCCGAAAAATAATGCACCGCCTGCGCCGTGCCCGGCGCGTAGCGGCTCAGCGGGAACTGCTCCAGCTCACCCAGCATCTGCAGCACGGCGATGGGCCCGCTGCTGGGCGGACCCATGCCGCAGAGCTGGTAGCCACGGTACGCGCCGCACACGGGGTCCCGCGGCTTGGCGCGATAACCGGCCAGATCGTCCAGGCTCAGGTCACCGGGCTTCTCGTGACCTTGCACTGCTGCGACGATGTCGCGCGCGATGTCGCCCTGGTAGAACGCATCAGCGCCTTGCGTTGCCACCGCGCGCAGCGTGCGTGCAAATTCCGGGTTCTTCAACACGTGGCCCACGGGCCAGGGCGTCCCGTCCGGTGCATAGAAATACGCGGCCGCCGCGGCCTGCTGCGGCAGCGCCTTGTTGCCGGCCAGCAGCGAATGCAGGCGCGGCGACACCGCAAAGCCCGCTTCCGCCAGTTCGATGGCCGGCTGGAACAGATCGGCCCAGGGCAGCTTGCCGTGCGCCTTGTGCGCCAGTTCGAGGCCGCGCAACAGGCCGGGCACCGCCACCGACATGCCGTTGTTGACGGCCTGCGCAAAGGGCAGCGGCTTGCCCTCGGCATCCAGGAAGCGATCAGGCCGCGCCGCCGCGGGCGCGGTCTCGCGGCTGTCGATGGTGCGGATCTGGCCGTCTGCCGCGGAATACAGCACCATGAACGCGCCCCCGCCGATGCCGGACGATTGCGGTTCGACCAGGTTCAGCACAAGCTGCGTGGCAATGGCGGCGTCCACCACGCTGCCCCCCCGCCGCAACATCGTTTCGCCCGCGCGGCTGGCCAGCGGGTTGGCCGATACCATCATGAAATGCGGCGCGCGCACCAGCTGGCGCGCCTGGACGCCGCTGGCGGCCTCGGGATTGATGTCTTCGGCCGCGGGCGGCGTGCGCGCCCAACTGGCGGAAACAAATGGCAGGCCGGCTATCGCGGCGGCGAGCAGCAGGGCGGCGTGGCGGCGTAGGCGCATGGATGGCTCCGGTGGTCGCCGGACATCCGGCTGGCGTCCATGATAGTCAAAGGGCCGCGCGCGGTACACGGCGCGCGGTGCGCCATCCGGCTTAGAATCGCGGTTTCGGACTTACCCCCGTCTGCGCCATGCGCCTGCGCCACATCGAGATATTCGAAGCGATCCGCCGCACCGGATCCCTGACCGAAGCCGCCGCCGCGCTGCATATTTCCCAGCCCGCCGCCAGCAAGCTGCTGGCGCATGCCGAAAGCCAGCTGGGCTTCAAGCTGTTTGACCGCGTAAAGGGCCGGCTGGTCGCCACGCGCGAGGCCGAGATCCTCACGCCAGAAATTGCGCGGCTGAGCCAGGATCTGAACAGCGTGCGCAGGCTGGCGACCAACCTGCGCGACCGGCCCCACGGTCATCTACGCCTGGGCTGCGCGCCCGCGCTCGGACTTGGCCTGTTGCCCGGCGTCGTGCGCGACAGCCGCAATGCGCAGCCCGGCATCACCTTTGATATCCACACGCACCACAGCGCCGAGCTGGTGCAAGGCCTGCTGACGCGCGAGCTGGACCTGGCGGTCACGTTCGACACGAATGACTATCCCGGTCTGACGCGCATGGGGCTGGGACACACGGAACTCGTGCACCTGAGCCGCAAGCCCGCGCGAGGCCCGATGCGGTTGTCTGAGCTGTCGGAGGCGACAGGCGGCGATGCGACAGGCGGCGGCTCCTCCATGACCGGCATCAAGAGCGACACGCTCATCGTGCTGGACGCGGGCGACGCTTCCGGCGCCCTGCTGCAACTGGCGCTGGATGCGCAGGGCCTGGCGCCGCAGGTCGCCATCCAGGTGCAGACGCATTACGTGGCCTGCGCGCTGGTCGATGCAGGCTGCGGCGACGCCATCGTCGACGCCATCACCGCGCATGCCATGCTGCGTCCGGGCATGACCCTGCGCCGTCTGGAACCGGCGCTGCGCGTGCCGATCAGCATCATGACGCGCAACCAGGATCCGCTATCGGCGTTGCACCGCGACCTGATCGAACGCCTGCGCGCGGCTTGCGCCGCGCTGCTGGACGGGCTGGACGCGCCCGCCTGAGCAACCGCGCGCGGCCCGCAAAACGCAACGGGCGCCCGAAGGCGCCCGTTGCTGTGTCGATCGGGGCAGACCAGGCCGCCCCGCGCAGCATCAGTCCAGCTTGATATTCTGCTTTTTCACGACGTCCTGGGCCCAGTTGAACTGTTCCTGGATTTCCTTGGCGAACTCTTCCGGCGTGTTGCCCGACGGCGCCGAGCCTTGCTCGTCCAGCGCCTTGATGACCTTCGGGTCCTTCAGGGCCACGACGGCGGCGTCACGCAGCTTGTTCACGACTTCCATCGGCGTGCCCTTGGGCGCCAGAAGGCCGTACCAGACGGGCTGGTTCAGCACCGGGAAGCCGGCGTCCTTGAAGGTCGGCACGCCCTTGACGGCGGCGATCTGCTCGGGCCACGCGATGGCCATGGCGTTCAGCTTGCCGGCCTGGATCTGCGGCATCGAGGACGGCAGGTTGTCGAACAGGATTTCGATCTGACCGCCGACGGCATCAGCCAGCGCCGGGCCCGAACCCTTGTAGGGCACGTGCACGATGTCGGTGCCGGTGGCCATCTTGAACGATTCGCCCATCAGGTGCAGCACGCCGCAGGTGCCCGAGCTGCCGTACGAATACTTGCCCGGATTCTTCTTCAGCTCTTCGATGAAGCCCTTGAAGTCCTTGGCGGGGAACTTGGGGTTCACAGCCACGACGTTGGCGGTGTTGGCGAAGTTGGTGACCGGCTGGAAGTCCTTGATCGGATCGTACGGCAGGTCCTTCGGACGGCAGGCGGGGTTCACGGCCATCGTGGAGACGGTGGCGATGGACAACGTGTAGCCGTCGGCCGGTGCGCGCGCGGCTTCGGCCGCACCGATGGCGCCGCCGGCGCCGCCCTTGTTTTCAACGACCATCGGCTGGCCGAGTTCCTGGCTCATGCGCTGCGTCACGAGGCGCGCAATGATGTCCGTGGAACCGCCAGGCGCGAACGGAACGATCACGCGGATGGCCTTGCTGGGGTACTTGTCTGCGGCGTGCGCGACCGAAGCGCCCAGCGTGCCGGCAGCACCGGTAGCAAGGGCGATGGCCACTGCCAGGGAGCGGACCTTATTCATAGTTGTGTTTCCTCCAAGATTGCGAGCCCGTGTGTAGACGGACCGTTGTGTGTTGTGCCCGCCTGTAGACGGACCAGCAGATAACGGTGCGGGCGCATTGCTTGTGCGCAGCGTGTCTACGCCGCATTTATAGGTTGCTTGTGGCACACGCGCCCGCCAGAATGACGGAGAATAGCAGCAAATGCTTACACCCGCATAGCGCGCCCGACGCCGCCCGGCGCCAGACGAAAAACCACTTCCTCATGTCTGTTGCACTCCTGGTTCTCCCCGATTTCATGCTGGTTGCGCTGGGTTGGGCGCTACGTCACAAACTGGGTTTCTCACGCGAGTTCTTCGCCGGCACGGAACGCCTCGTCTACTTCGTGCTGTTCCCCGCGCTGCTGTTCCAATCGATCCTGCGCACGCCCATCACGGCGGGCAATGCGGCGCTGCTGCTGCAGGCCACCGTGGCGGTCATTGCCGCCGGCGTGGCGATGGCGTGGCTGGCGGGCCTGGCGCTGCGGCCCTCGTCGCTGGGTCTCGCCTCGTCCGCCCAGTGCGGGTACCGCTTCAACACCTATATCGGGCTGGCACTGTCGGCCAGCCTGGCGGGCGCGCAGGGCCAGACCGTCATGGCGCTCATCGTCGGCTTCGCGGTGCCGATGGCCAACGTCGCCGCGGTCTACGGCTTGGCGCGTCACAGCGGCGGCAACCTGCTGCGCGAGCTCGCGCGCAATCCGCTGGTGATTTCCACGCTGCTCGGCCTGGCCTGCAATCTGGCGGGATTGCAGCTTCCCGGCCCCGTCGACACGGTGTTCGCGCGCTTGGGCGCGGCGGCGCTGGCGCTGGGCATCATCTGCGTGGGCGCCAGCCTGGCCTGGGAAGGCGGCAAGGGCTACGGCGCGCTGATCGCGTGGATGCTGGCGGTCAAGCTGGTCGCGCTGCCGGCGGTCGCGCTGCTGGTGGCGCACCTGCTCGACCTGCCCCCGCTCGAAGCGCGCATGCTGCTGCTGTTCGCGGCGCTGCCCACGGCGTCGGCCGCGTATGTGCTGGCGATGCGCATGGGCGGCGACGGCCGCATGGTCGCCGTGCTGATCTCGCTGGGCACGTTGTTTTCGGCAGTCACGATACCGATGTGGCATCCCGTGGCGGGGGGGGGGGGCCGCCGGCCGACACAG
>NZ_DIEJ01000188.1:0-30740 GCF_002418565.1 Achromobacter sp. UBA5777
CACGCCGGGGCCGGCCGCGTCCTGGATCACGTCGCGCAGAAAGGGAAAGTGCGTGCAGCCCAGCACCAGTACGTCTGCGCCGGCCTCGCGCAGTTCGGCCACCGGTGCGCGCACGGCCTCAGCGGCTTCGGGGCCCGCCAGCACGCCCTGCTCGACCAGCCGGACCCACTGCGGGCAAGGGCGCAGCAGGATGCGCACCTCGGGCGCCTCGCGCTGCACGAGCGCGGCGAACTTGGGGCTGGCCAGCGTCCCTGTCGTGGCAAAGACGCCCACCACGCCCGTATGCGTCAGGTGCGCGGCGGGTTTGATGGCGGGTTCGACGCCGATGATGATGAGCTCGGGATGGCGCTTGCGCAGCAACGTGATCGCCGCAGCGGTGGCGGTGTTGCAGGCCACCACCATGGCGCGGGCGCCCTGCGACACGAAATAGTCGGCGATGGCACAGGCGCGGGGGGGGNNACAGGCGCGGCGTTCGACGAACGCCTGGGTCTTTTCCCCGTAGGGCACATGGGCGGAGTCGGCGACGTAGAGCAGGGGCTCGTTGGGCAGCGCGTCTCGGATCGCGCGCAAGACGCTCAGCCCGCCGACGCCGGAGTCGTACACGCCGATGGGAGATTCGGAAAGCATGGAAAGACGTGGGTCTACGCAGGATGCGGTGGCGGCAAGTGTAGCGCCGGGTTTCACCGGCGTTTTGCCGTCGCGGTTACCGGCGGGCTTATCGGCTCTCCGCCGCCGGAGAGGCGTCCCGCTGCCGCCGTGCCTCGTCGATCAGCTTACGCGCGGCGCCCGACAGCGGCGCATCGCGCCAGATCAGGTTCAGCGGCGCGCGCAGCGCCTTCGGGTGCGTCACGCTGACGTACACCACGCCTTCGATGTTCACGCGGCGCAGCGATGCCGGCACCAGCGACACGCCCAGCCCTGCGGCAACAAAACTCAGCGTGGACAGCATGCGCGGCGCTTCCTGCGTGACGCGCGGGCTGAAGCCTTCGGCGCTGCAGGCGGCAATGATCGCGTCGTACAGACCCGGGCCGCTGTGACGCCGGTACAGGATCAGCGATTCGTCCGCCAACTCCGACAGCGCGATGCGCTTGCGCGTGCGGCCCTTGACGGCGGGATGGTCGGCCGGAAAGGCCGCCAGCATGGCTTCCTCGAGCACGGTTTCCATCTGCACGCCGGGGTCCGCGTGCGCGCCGCGGATGAAGGCGACATCGATACGCCCCTCGGCCACGGCCTCGCGCAGCTCTCCGGTGCTGCTTTCTTCCAGCACCAGATGCACATGCGGCGCGCTTTCGCGGAAACGGCGGATGACCGACGGCACGAACGGATGAAACGCCGCCGACCCCGTGAACCCCACCGTCAAGCGGCCCGCCTCGCCCTGCGACACGCGCCGCACACCGTCCACGGCCTGGTCCACCATCGCGATGATGTTGCGCGCGTCATCCAGCAGCGCGCGGCCGCTTTCCGTGAGTTCCATGCCGCGCGGCAGGCGGTGGAACAGGGTCACGCCCAACTCGGCCTCCAGCACCCGGATCTGCTGGCTGAGTGGGGGCTGGCTAATGCCGAGCCGGGCGGCGGCCTTGGTCAGGTGGGATTCCTCGGCGACCGCCAGGAAATACCGCAGAAGCCGTAAATCTACGCTTGCCATATGTGTTCGATATGAGATTTGAACTTGTCATATATTAGACATTATTCAAGGCGAAGCGTACGCTGCAAGTTCGTTATCCACCTCTGGCGCGGCCCCCCCGCCAGCTCCCATCGCCGGCCTTGCGCCGGCCACCAAAAAGATGAACGCAGCACTTCCCCTTGACGAGGCCGGTGTACGGCCTCCCCCCACTTGCGGCCAGTTGTTCTACGGATTCCTCGTGCTGGGCCTGACCGCCTTTGGCGGCGCCTTGCCCCTGGCCCGGCGCATGGTCGTCGAAAAGCACCGCTGGCTGACCGGCGCCGAATTCACCGAACTGCTGGGCCTGTGCCAGTTCCTGCCGGGCGGCAACATCATCAACCTGTCCGTCGCCCTGGGCATGAAATTCCGCGGTCCGCGCGGCGCCTTTGCCGCGCTGATGGGCCTGATCCTGGCGCCGTCCATCATCGTCATCATGCTGGGCATGGTCTACGACCGGTTCCAGAACGATCCCGACATCCAGCACCTGTTCGCCGGGCTGGCCGCGGCCGCGGCCGGGTTGCTGATCTCGATGGCGGTGAAGATCGGCATGCCGGTCATCAAGCGCCGCGACTGGCTGGCGGGCGTGGTCGCCACCGCCTGTTTCATTGCGATTGCCGTGCTGCGCATTCCGTTGCTGCCCACCATGGCGGTCCTGACGCCGCTCAGCATCCTGATGGTCTGGAGGCAACGTCGATGATTCACACACTGATCGCGCTCGTCCTGATCTTTACCCAGCTGTCCGTGCTGGCCTTCGGCGGCGGCAACACCATCCTGCCCGAGATGCAGCGCCAGGTCGTGGAGGTGCACGGCTGGATGACCGCCGCCGATTTTTCCGCGCTCTTCGCGCTTGGTCAGGCCGCGCCGGGGCCCAATCTGATGGTTGTCACGCTGGTCGGCTGGCACGTCGCGGGCCTGCCTGGCGTGATTGCCACGACCATCGCCAAGTTCGGCCCGTCGTCGATCATCACCGTCATCGCGCTGGGCCTGTGGGAAAAATTCAAGGACCGCCCGTGGCGCGGGGTCATCCAGGCCGGCATTTTCCCGATGACCGTGGGGCTGGTCGCGGCCAGCGCCTCGCTCATCACCGAGGCGTCTGTCCATACGTGGTTGCTGGGCGCCATCGCCGCCATCGTGGCGATCCTGGGCAGCGTCACGCGGATTCATCCGCTGTGGCTGCTGTTTGCGGGCGCGCTGGCCGGTTTGCTGGGGATCAGTTAGCGTAGGGGGCTCTTGCAAGCCCGGCGCACGCGATACGCGCCGGGCGCGCACTGCGGACAGGAGCCAGCCATGCAGCCGCTCAGAGACGAAAACGCTTCAGGCGAAAACGCTTCAGACGAAAACGCTTCACATGAAAGCCCCCGGGGCCGCAGCGCCCGGGATGACCGCGCCATGCAAGACTCGCCCCGCGATGCCGGCGCCGGCGCGGCGTCGAATGCCGAGCCGCTGCCGTTCTTCGATGCCCATCGCCGGCTGATGTTGTGCGCCGGCCTGCTGCTCGTCGTCGCGGGCGGGTTATACGCCGCAGGCCTGACGCCCAGTCTCGCCCTCCTGCTCGGCTTTGACGCCGGGGCGCTGGTCTTCCTGATCCTGACCGTCCGCATATTCAGCCGCACCAGCGCCGCTTCCATGCGCCTGCACGCCCGCCAGCACGATGTCGGCCGCACTGGCGTCCTGTGGAGCAGCGTCGCGCTGTCCTGCATGGTGCTGGTCGCGCTGTGGGTCGAACTGCATGCGCAAAGCAGCGTCGGCGCCCTGGTGGACACGCTGGCCGCCGCCGTGACCATCGTGCTGTCGTGGCTTTACATGAACATGATCTTCGCGCTGCACTATGCGCACGGGTACTACGGTCATCGGAACGCCATGCACAAGGGTCTGGATTTTCCGGGCACGGACGACCCCGACTACTGGGACTTCGCGTATTTCTCGCTGGTGCTGGGCATGACGTTCCAGGTGTCGGACGTGCAGATCGTCAACCGTCGGCTGCGGCGGATGGCGATGACGCATGGCGTCATCGCGTTCTTCTTCAACGTGTTCATCATCGCGATCAGCGTGAACGTGGCGGCGGGGCGGGCATAGGGCAGGGCGGGGGCGCGACTAGCCCTGCGTCCGGACGCGCCGGTCCAGTCCGAACGCGGCTGCCTGCGCGATCGCGGCCGCCAGTCCGATGCCCCAGATCGCGCCCGCGCCGAGGATCGCGGCGCCCAGCGCGCTGCCGACCGAAAAACCGAAGTACATGGTCGAGGTGTTCAGCGCCAGCGCCACCGGCGCCTGTCCCGGCGACCCCGCGCCGATGAGGCGGGCCATTTGTGCGGGAAAGAACGACCAGACGGTAAAGCCCCACAGGAATACGGCGAGCAGCACGGGCGCCACGGCGTTCGATGCGGACAGCGCCGTTGCCAGCGACAAGCCCAGGAACGCCAGCCCCAGGACGGTCAGCGACCTCCGCACGACGCGGTTCGCGCCCATTCTGTCGGACAAGGCGCCGCCCGTCGTCACGCCCAGTGCAGCCGCAACGCCCCAGAGGGACACCGTCGCGCTGATGCCGGTCTCGCCAAAGCCCAGCACACTCGCCAGATACGGCGCGAGAAAAGGGTAGGCCGTGAACGCTCCGATCGCCCAGAACAGGCTGACCGACAGCAGCCGGACAATCGCCGGTTGGCGCACCACGGCAAGCCGTTGCCGAAGCGTCGCCACCGGAATCCCGGCGCCCGCGTCCGCGGCGATGCCGGCCCGGATGCCGGCGATGGCCACAAGGCTCATCACCGCGACAATCGAAAACGTGGCGCGCCAGCCGAAGAAGTGACCGGTCACCGCGCCCAGCGGCAGGCCGAGCGCGATCGCCAGCGTCATGCCGGCGCTGACGATGGCCAGCGCCTTGCCGCGCCGCTCGGGCCCCACGATCACGCCGGCCAGCGCGTTGGCGTTGGGCACATACAGGCCCGCCGCCACCGCCATGACGACACGCGCCGCCATCAGTGTCCAGAAAGCGGGAGACCAGGCCGCCAGCACGTTGCCCAGCGCAAACAACCCCATGGCAAGCTGCAGGGCGGCGCGGCGATTCCAGCGCGCGGTCAGGACCGTCATGACCGGCGAACTCAACGCCAGCGTCAGCGTGAACACCACGATGAGCGATGCCATCTGCGGCACGGTCATCCCGAAATCCGCCGCCATCGTCGGCAGCAGCGGCGCGATCATGAAGCCTTCCGTGCCGATGGCGAAGGTGCCCAGCGCCAGGAAGCCGGCGGGCAGCAATCCGGCGTCACGGCTTGCCGCCGTGGATGCGCGGGCAGGCGCCGCGCCTGCCGTGTCAGCGTTCGTTGTCATGAGGTCTTTCCAAAGTAGGACGGCGCCCGCAGGGCGCCGCGTTTTCGTTGCCTCAGACCGGGATCGGATTGTCGACCAGGCTCTGATTGAACGCATTCACGAACGCATGCTCGTTCGAGCCGGGGTTGTCGCGCAGATCGCGGATGGCGTCGACCAGCACCTCCGGCACGTCGGTCGCCAGCTTCTGCATCGTCTCTGCGATGAACGCATCCAGCGGCATGGCGCGCGGATCGCCGCTCTTCTTGATGAGGTCCGTGTCGACCCAAGGCGGTGCGATCTCCTGCACCGTGACGGTGGTGTCGCGCAGCATGAACCGCTGCGACAGCGCGTACGAATGCAGCGCCGCCTTGGATGCCGAGTACACCGCATTGGTGGCGATCGGAACATAAGCGAGCATCGACGTGTTGTGGATGATCGTCGCGCGCGGCTGCGTCTTCAGGTGGTCGATGAGGGCGGACGTGAGTCGGATGGGGCCGAGCAGGTTGGTTTCCAGGATCTGCTGCGACACGGCGTCGTCAACCTGGGACGAAGGGTCATCGAACGGCATGATGCCCGCGTTGTTGATCAGCACGTTCAGCGACGGGTACTTGGCGATCAGGGTCTTGGCTACGCGGTCGATGTCCTGAGCGTCCGAGATGTCGAGCTGGATGCCTTCGATACCCGGATGCGCCGCTGCGATCTCGTCCAGCAACGCCTGCCGGCGGCCGGCGATGATGACCTTGTTGCCCAGGTCGTGGAAAGCGACGGCCAGCGCGCGGCCGATGCCGGAAGTGCCGCCCGTGATGAAGAGGGTGTTTTGGGTCAGTTGCATGGTGGTGCCTCGGTTGGTTGGTGAGCGTCTGGGTTCGTTTCAGATCGCGGTGTGGTCACTATGAGGCAGTTTGAGTTTGTCTCAAATGTCAATAAAGCGTCGTTTTAGGACATTGGTGTCCTAGCGTCCTTCTGGGGTAGACAGGGTGGCCGCGAAAAATCCAGCGCATAGGCACGTCTTTACACAGGCAGACGCAATTTTCCATTGACTATCGCCAATGGCTTCAATAGCCTATATACGTCATTTACAGACACTGGTTTTAACCATGCGTCAGATCGGCCTCATTCTCGAAGACGGTTTCCAGGTGATGGGCCTGGCGGCGCTGGCGGCGTTCGAATTCGCCAACATCGCCCTGGACCGCGACGGCTACCGCGTCACCATCCTGTCGGAAGGTGGCGGCCTCATCCGCTCCACGATGAACGCCGGCATCGAGACGGTTGCTCTCGGCGTGATGCCCGACACCCTGATCGTGGCGGGCGAATTGATGCCAGGGCCGATCTCGCCCGGCCTGGCCCGCTACGTGGCGCGCGCCGCCACCGAAGCGCGCCGTGTCGCGGGCGTCTGCACGGGCGCGTTCGTCCTCGCGCAGGCCGGCCTGTTGAACGGCCGCACCGCCACCACGCATTGGGCGCATGCGCGCAGCCTGCAGGAAGGCTTTCCCGAGGTGCGCGTCGACCCTGACCGCATCTTCGTGCGCGACGGCAACATCTGGACGTCGGCCGGCATGTCGGCCGCCATTGACCTGGCGCTTGCCTTGATCGAAGACGACCACGGCGCGGCGCTGGCCCGCGACGTCGCGCGCCGGCTGGTGGTCTATCACCGGCGGCCGGGCGGCCAGTCGCAGTTCTCCGCCTTGCTGGAACTGGAACCGCGCTCCGACCGCGTACAGCGGGCGCTGGTCTACGCCAAGGAGCATCTGCGCAACCCGTTGACGGTGGAGGAACTGGCCGATGCGGCCAGCTTGTCGCCCCGCCAGTTCAGCCGGGTGTTCCGTGACGAGACCGGGCATTCCCCCGCCAAGGTGGTGGAGCTGCTGCGGCTCGAAGCGGCCCGCGCGATGCTGGAAGAAGGGCGGCATTCCCTGGATGTCGTGGCGCGCGATACCGGCTTTGCTGACCGCAACCGCATGCGGCGGGCGTTCCTGCGCGCGTACGGTCAGCCCCCAAGCGAAGTGAGGCGCGGGGTGCAACCTGCCGGCGCATGAGGCGTCATCTCGGACCTGAAACTGACAGGGCGTTGAACGTCGCGCCGCTGTAGCGCAATGTCGCTGACGCCCGGATCGTTGTGATCTAAGATGCGCCATCCGAACGCATGGCGCATGCCTGGCGCGCGGCTCCGGCATATCCGGCGAACCGGGGCGAGGGCCTCGCGCCGATTTCAGGCCGACACCGATCGACATCCACGCTTTCTACGTCTGCCTTGCACTCTCCATCGCCCGCACCGCGTCCTCTCGATTGGCTGAACTTCTTCGTGGCCGATGTGCGGGACGGGCTTGGCCCCTATCTCGCCATCTATCTGCTTGCCGTCCATCATTGGCGCCCTGACAGCATCGGGCTCGTCATGACGATATCCGGGCTGGCGGCGCTGGCAGCCCAGACACCGGCCGGCGCGCTGGTGGACCGCGCCTCCAACAAGCGCGCGTTGCTGATCGCCGCCGCCGTGCTCGTGACAGTGGCGTGCATGGCGGTCCTGGCCAGCCCGAACTTTGCCTGGGTCACGCTGACGCAGGCCGTGGCAGGCGTCGCGTCATCGGTGTTCGCGCCCGCGATTGCGGGCATCACCCTGGGACTGACCACCGCGCACGCCTTCACGGAACGCATCGCGCGCAACGAGTCGTTCAACCATGCAGGCAACGGATTCGCGGCGCTGCTCGCGGGCGGGCTGGCGTATGTGTGGGGGCCGGTCGCGGTGTTCTACCTGATGGCGGCGATGGCGCTGGCCAGCCTGGCCGCCACGATGCGTCTTCCCGCGCATATCGATCTGGACAAGGCGCGCGGATTGGAGCCTGGCCACGATGCCGCCGAGCATGCGCAGCCCGTGCCGCTGCGCCAGTTGCTGTCCAACCGGCCGCTCGTGCTGCTGGCGCTGAGCTGCGCGCTGTTCCACCTGGCCAACGCGGCCATGCTGCCGCTGGTCGGGCAGAAGCTTGCCCTGGCGAACCCGGCGCTCGCCACGCCGCTCACAGCGGTCTGCATCGTCGCCGCGCAGTTCGTCATGATTCCCGCCGCCATGGCCGTGGGGCGCTATGCGGACCAGTGGGGGCGCAAGCCGCTGCTGCTGTTCGGTTTCCTCATCCTGCCGTTGCGCGGCGTGCTCTACACGTTTTCGGACGACACCGCGTGGCTGGTGGGCGTGCAGTTGCTCGACGGCATCGGCGCGGGCATCTTCGGCGCTGTCCTGCCCCTGATGGTGCTGGACCTGACCCAGGGCAGCGGCCGGTTCAACGCCAGCCTGGGCGCCGTCACCACGGTGTTCGGTATCGGCGCGGCGCTCAGCAACGGGCTCGCCGGCCTGATCGTGCAGCACGCGGGTTACAGTGCAGCCTTTCTGGCGCTGGCAGGCATCGCCGGCCTGGCTTGCATGACCTTGCTGGTGCTGCCGGAAACGCGCGTGGCCGCCACGGCGACCGCCGCATCGGCTTCCAACTCCCTTCCTTGATCCTCTTCTGAAAGCATGTCGCTATCCAACGCCGTGATCTGGTTGATTGCCGCCGCGACCACCATGGCCATCCTTTTTCGTCCGTGGCGGCTCCCCGAGTACGTTTGGGCCACCGCCGGCGCGTTCGCGCTGGTGGCGCTGGGCTTGCTGCCGGCCGCCAAGGCGGGCAGCGCCATTCTGGAAGGCACCGACGTCTACCTGTTCCTGATCGGCATGATGCTGGTGGCCGAAGTTGCCCGGCAGGCGGGCCTGTTCGATTGGGTGGCGGTGGCGGCTGCCGATCACGCGGCCGGGTCCGCCCGGCGGCTCTTCGATCTGGTTTTTCTGGTGGGCACCGTGGTCACCGTGCTGCTGTCCAACGATGCAACCGCGGTCGTGCTGACACCCGCCGTGTATGCGGTGGCGCGCGTGGTTGGCGCGCCGCCGTTGCCGTACCTGTATGTCTGCGCCTTCATCGCCAATGCGGCCAGCTTCGTCCTGCCGATCTCCAATCCGGCGAATCTGGTGGTGTTCGGCGACCGCATGCCCGCGCTGGGGCCATGGCTGGCGCACTTTGCGCTGCCTTCCGCCTTGGCCATCGGTTCCACCTACGTGACGCTTCGGCTGGTGTTTCGCGATGATCTGCGGCAGCCCTTGAAGGCGTCGCCGCCGTTGCCTCCCATGACATGGCCGCTGCGCATGGCCGCGCTGGGCGTGGCCATCACCGCGGGGACGCTGCTGATCACGTCGGCGCTCGGCCAACGCCTGGGCTTGCCGACGCTGATCGCCGGCTGCGTGTCGGCGGCGCTGGTGCTGGCGGTGACGCGGTCGGGGCCGCTGCGGCTCATCAAGGGTGTCGCGTGGGGCGTGCTGCCCCTGGTGGCCGGGCTGTTCGTGCTGGTCGAAGGCATGGCCGCCAGCGGCGTGCTGCAGGACTTGGCGGACCTGATGCGCGGCCTGTCCGCGGACGCCGCGCTTTGGGCGGGTGGCGTGGGCGCCGCGCTGTCGGGCAACGTCATCAACAATCTGCCTGCGGGGTTGATGGCGGGCACGCTGGCGCGCATGGCCGACCTATCCAGCACGGCCAACGCCGCCCTGCTGATCGGTATCGACCTGGGACCCAATCTGTCGGTGAGCGGCTCGCTCGCCACCTTGCTGTGGCTGCTGGCCGTGCGCCGTGAAGGCATGCACATCAGCGCGCTGAGCTTTCTGCGGCTGGGCATCGTGGTGATGCCGCCTGCGTTGATTCTGGCGCTGGGCGCGCTGCACGTCTTCAGTTGACGCTGCACGTCTTGAATTGACGCGGCGCGCGGCGCAGGCCTGGCGATGGCCAGCGCGCCGCGCGCCTTTCCGGTCCCGCGTCAGAACGTGCCGCGGACCGTCAGCGTGGCGTTGCGCGGATCGCCATAGAAACTGCCCCAGCCCGGCGCGCCGATGGTCTGGTAGTAGGTCTTGTCGAAGATGTTGTTCACATTCAACGCCGCCGACCAGTTCTTGTTGATCTGGTACGCGACGCGCGCATTCCACACCGCGTAAGACCCTTGCGAGACCCGCACCGAGCGCGTTTCCGTGTAGCTGCCCGTCTGGTAGTTCACGCCGCCGCCCAGCGACCATGCCGACAGTTCACCCGGCAGCCGGTAGTCGGACCACAGGCGCAGGATGTGCTTGGGCGTGACGGTGCGCGCGAAGTTGGTGTTGGTGACCGAGGTGTCGTCCAGGAACTTCAGCGTGTTGAACGTGTAGCCCGCAAACAGTTGCCAGCCCGGGGCCACTTCGCCGCTGATCTCGGCGTCCAGGCCCTGGCTGCGCACCTTGCCGCTCGACAGGTAGCAGATGTCGCCCGTCGAGCACACGCTGGTCAGATCCTCTTGCGCGCGGTTCTTCTGATCGACGCGGAAGAGCGCGATGGACGTGTTCAGACGCCCATCCATCAGCTCGCCCTTCAGGCCGATCTCGTAGTTCTTGCCCACGATGGGATCGAGCACCTTGCCCGATGCGTCCACCGCGTTCTGCGGTTCGAAGATCTGCGCGTAGCTGACATAACCGGACCACTGCGGATTGAACGCGTAGATCAGGCCGCCGTAGGGCGTGACGACGCCGTTGTCCTTGTAGGGATCGACGTACTGCTCGCCGCTGTCGCGGTAGCGGCTGGTGTTCTCGTACCAGCTCACGCGCGCGCCGGCCACCAGCGTCAGCGGGTCGGCCAGGCTGAAGCGGCCGACACCGTACACGCCGGTCTGCTTCATCTTCACGATGGTCGCGGCGCTGCGGTAGGCGTTCTCGCGCATCCAGTCGTCGGTGGGCTCCGGCACGTGGTGATCCGGGTTCCACACGTTCACCGCACGGTTCAGGCGGTTCAGCGCGAAATCGTTCTTGCTGGTCAGTTCGTTGATGCTGGCGCCAAAGGTCACCGAATGCTTGCGGCCTAACGCCTCGAAGGCGCCGTCCACATCCAGGTTCAACGCCTTGTTGTGCGTGGACATGTCGAACAGGCCCGCGTACAGCATGGGCCCCAGGCCGGTCACGGGATTCACGGCGCCTTCCGTAAACGCGTACTTCGAATCGTTGGACTCCTGCGAGGACGTGCCGGTCAGCTTGAGCGACCAGTCCTTGTTGAAGCGATGCGCCAGCTCGGCAAAGACGGTGGTCTGCTTGCCGTTCCAGCGGTTCCAGTCCTGCCCCAGCGATGTAGACCGCTTCAAGCCGATGTTGTCGCCGTTGCTGTAATGGGGCAGGCCGTGGAAGAAGGGCGTGGAGCGGAGTTCCTCGTAGCTGACGCCGCCGGTCAGGGTGGTGTCCGGCGTGAAGTCATAGCTCAGCACGCCGTACAGCACGCCGGTGCGGCTTTTCGCGCTGTCGTAGAAGTACTCGCGGTCGTTGTAGCTTGCCACGCCGCGGGCGCGCAGCGTGCCGGCTTCGTTCAGCGGCGCGCTGGCGTCGATGTCGGCGCGATAGTTGTTCCACGAGCCGCCGCTGGCCAGCATCTGCACCTGGGTTTCGGCCAGCGGGCGCTTGCGCACCAGGTTGACGGCCGCGCTGGGCGAGCCGGCGCCTTGCAGCAGGCCGGTGGCGCCGCGGATGATCTCCACGCGGTCCAGCGTCACGGTTTCGGTGGTGAAGCTGTCGGCCTGGGGATAGTAGAAGGCGCGGTTCACGCCGTCGAACTGGTAGCTGTCGACGCGAAAGCCGCGCGAATACACGTAGCTGCCGCCCATCGGGCTCTTGTAGAGCGTCATGCCGGTGCTGTTGGCCAGCACCTCGTCCAGCGTGTTGGCGTTCTGGTCGTCCATGCGCTGGCGGGTCACGACGGTGACCGACTGGGGAATTTCCTTCAGCGTCTGGCGGCCCTTGCCGATAGTGACGACGCGGCTCGTGTAGCTGCCGGTGCCTTCGGTGACGGGATCGTTGGTCATGCCGGTCACCGTCACCGGCGCCAGCGTGGACACGCCCGGCGTGTCCTGCGGGATGCGCCGCAGGTGATAGCCCTCGCCGTTGGCGTTGGGGACCGCCTGCAGGCCGGTGCCGGCCAGCAACCGGGACAGGCCCTGTTCCGTCGTGTACCGGCCCGACAATCCTTGCGTCTGCACGCCGCGCGTCAGGGCGGGCGAAGCGGCCACGGTGACCTTGGCGGCCACGCCGAACTGGCCCAGCGCCACATCCAGCGTGGTGGGTGCGATGGCGAAGGCGACTTCGACCGCCGGCGCGGCCTGCGCCCACGACGCGGCGGGGACGGCGAATGTGGCGGCCGCCGTCAGGGCAAGGTGGACGGCAAGGCGCAAGCGCATGCGCGGAGACGATGACAAGGCGAGAGAAGAATGGGAATGGCGTCGTGCCATGACTGGGGTTTCCTGATTCGTCGATTGAAGAGCGCGGCCCGCGGGCGCCTCGGGGCCTTCTCTTGGTCTAACGAACCAGAAATGAAAATCTGCGGTGCTGTTACAAAAGAGTCGGAATGCGCCGCGGGTGGGCGGTGGAATCGGGCGGCGAAATCGGGCGACGAATCGGCGCGAATCAGTGCCTTCAAGCCCGGCCCACGCTGACCCAGTAGCGCGTGCGATAGCGCAGCGTCAGGTCCAGTACGCCGGCAAGCACCTCCAGCGCCTTGTCGGTGTCGTCGATCCGGAAAGCGCCGGTGACTTCGCGGTGCGCCACGTCGGCGTCGCAGCGTACGATGCCGGTGCGATAGCGGCCTAGCTCGGCCACAAACCGGTCCAGCCGCATGCGGTTCGCAACCAGCATGCCGCCGGTCCAGGCCGGCGCCGTTTCGTTCACCGCGGTCACGGGCGACAGGCTGCGGCGGTCGAACTCCGCCTGCTCGCCCGCATGCACCACCCGGCGCGCCTGCGCTTGCGCGTCCGGCTCCACCTGCACGGCGCCTTCGAACACCGCGACGAGCGTGGCGCCTCGGCTGTCGTCCATCTGGCGCACGGAAAAGCGCGTGCCCAGCGGCGTCAGCAGGCCGTTTGGCGTTCTTACGCCGAAAGGCCGGCCCGCGTCGTCGGTGCCTGTAGCGATCAGGATCTCGCCGCTGCGCAGGTCGATGCGGCGCTGTTGCGCGTCATAGCGCATCGCCACGGCCGAATCGGTGTTGAGGGTCAGTACGGTGCCGTCGGGCAGGTGCACGACGCGCTGCTCGCCCGTCGCGGTGCGATAGACCGTGCTGCCGTCCCACAGCCCTTCGCGCGCGCCCATCCAGCCCAGCGCGCCCAGGCCGACGCCGGCCGCCATCCATTTGAGGGCGCCGCGGCGCGAGCGCTGGTCGCAATAGCGCAGTATGGTCTGTCCCGCCGCCGCGTTCGACACGTTGGCGGTGGTGGCAGCCTTCAGATCTTGGCTGATGCCCTGCAGGCGCTGCCAGGCCAGTTCGTGGCGCGCGTCTGCTTCGCGCCATTGCGTACAGGCGGCCTGCGTGGCGGCGTCCGGCGCGTCGCCAGCACGCATCATCCACTGCGCCGCCTGCCGGATGATGTCGGGATGCACCCGCTCGGTGTGCGCGGCGCTCATGCGTACAGCACCGCGTAGCAGTGTTCCCACGCCTTGATCATGTCGCGCTGCACGGCCGCCACCGAAATGCCCACCTCGCGCGCCACGTCCAGATAGGGCAGGCCTTCCACCTGCGCCAGCACGAAAACCCGGCGCACCCGCGCCGGCAACTGCTCCATCATGCGGCACACGGCATCCAGGGCCTCGACCACCAGCGCATGCGTCTCGGGGCTTGGCTCGACGGCTTCGCTGCGGGCAGCCAGCGTCTCAAGATAGGCTTGTTCGATCGCCCGGCGGCGCGACTGGTCGATCAGCAGACGCTTGGCAACCGTGGTCAAAAAGCCGCGCGGCTCGGCAAACGCGGCGCGAGATTCGCTGCGCATGACGCGTTCGAAGGTGTCGTGCGCCAGATCGGCGGCATTGTCGGCATTGCCGGCAAGCCGGCGGCGCAGCATCTGCACAAGCCAGCCATGGTGCTCGCGGTACAGGCTGACGAATTCGGCGGAGGACGCAAAAGGGGCGGGCGGCACGGGTCTGCTGGTCAGATGCTAATGGGAATGATTGCTAATTGTAGCCAATCAGCGGCGCGTGGCTATTTCTTTTCACACACGCCCATTCCCCGCTGCGCCCAAGCCGCGGTCGCGGCCTTCCGCTATCGGGGGGTGAAAGCGGCTCCCGCCCGGCGTCGAGAGCCCCGCACTTTCAAGCCCCTCAGGCGTCGGCTGCGCCCAATCTCCACAGCGATGTCATTTCCTTCGACCGCGCCGCAAACAACGGATCCGACGCGTCCCGCGCCTTGCCGTGCACCGGCCGCGTATCCAGCTTGTCGATCACCCGCAAGCCAGCAGCCTCGATCATCTCCAGCAACTGCTCGCGCGTGCGCAGGCCCAGGTGCTCGGCCAGATCCGACAGGATCAGCCAGCCTTCACCATTCGGCGTCAGATGATCCTTCAATCCATTCAGAAACCCGCGCAGCATGCGGCTGTCCGGGTCGTACACGGCATGCTCCAGGGGCGAACTGGGCCGCGCG
Source organism: Achromobacter sp. UBA5777 (assembly GCF_002418565.1). NCBI lineage: Bacteria > Pseudomonadati > Pseudomonadota > Betaproteobacteria > Burkholderiales > Alcaligenaceae > Achromobacter > Achromobacter sp. UBA5777. The sequence goes on from NZ_DIEJ01000188.1 coordinate 14,449, forward strand.
GGCAGCCACGGCGGGTTGCAGACGATCAGCGACACGCGCCCTTCGGGGAACAGGTCCGTCTGTTCGACGTCCACCTGCCCCGACAATCCCAGACGTTCCAGGTTTTCGCGCGCGCAGGCGATCGCGCGGGCATCCGTGTCAGTGGCGATGACGCGCTTGCCGCCACGGCGGGCGATGACTGCGGCCAGTACACCGGTGCCCGTGCCGATATCGAACGCCACGCTGCCGCGCGGCATGGGCGTGTTGGCGACCAGGTCCACATATTCGCCGCGCACGGGCGAGAACACGCCGTAGTGCGGGTGGATGCGATTGTTCAGCGCGGCAATCTCCACACCCTTCCTGCGCCATTCGTAGGCACCGATCAGGCCCAGCAGCTCGCGCAGCGACGCCACGAATGGCGTATCGCCCGGCACGTTTGCGGCTTCGCAGGCCGGATGTGCATCGGGCGCGCGGCGCAGGGGGATGGTGTGGCCGGCATCGAAGGGAATCAGCAGCATGCCCAGGATGCGGGCGCGCTGCGACTGGACCTGCCGGTGCTGGTTGAAGGCCTCGAGCTGGGTCTCGACCGGCTTGCGCGGGCGCTTGTCGACGCGGCGCGTGATGGCCTGCAACAGCTGGCGCGCGTTCTGGAAATCGCCCCGCCACAGCAGGCCGACGCCTTCGCAGGCGTGGCGGTAGGCCATGTCGGCGGTCAACGTGTCGTCGGCGACGATGACGCGCTTGGGCGGCGTGGCGCCGGTTTCCGAGTGCCAGCGGGCCGAGCGGACGACGCCGTTTTCTTCCCAATGCAGTTCAGGCGCGTTCAAGAGGTCGCTCCGGTGGGGAAAAGGGGCAAGGGCAGAATCATGGGAAGTGGCACATAAAAGATAAGGGCGCGGGCTGCCAATGTAGCAGCTTCGCGCCCTCGGGCTGGCGCGCGGCGCACGCTGCGCCGCGGCATGTTGGGGTCAATGGAACAGGACGACGGCCTTTTGCAGCGTGATCCAGATGCCCCAGGCCAGCGGGATGCCGACGCACGCCCACGCAAAGGCGATCAGCGCGGGCGGCGTGCGGAAGTTCGACTTGCCCACGCCGTGGGTCTCGGAGGCGACGGCGCGCTCGTGCGCCAGCGCCTTTTCCTTGGCCAGTTCCTCGTCGGTCATGAAGTACTTGGCGTTGACCGGGCGGATGGCCAGGTTGCACAGAAAGCCCACGACCAGCATGCCGGCCAGGATGTACATGGTGATGTCATACACCTGGGCGCGCGGCACACCGATGGACAGCTGGTACTCGCGGATGTAGTTGACGAGGACCGGGCCGAAGATGCCCGCCGCAGACCAAGCGGTCAGCAGCCGGCCGTGGATGGCGCCCACCATCTGGGTGCCGAACAGGTCGGCCAGGTAGGCCGGCACCGTGGCAAAGCCGCCGCCGTACATCGACAGGATGACGCAGAAGGCCGCCACGAAGAGCGCCAGGGCGCCGATGTGCGCGGTCCAGGGGATGGCGGCGTACAGGAAGAATCCCAGCACGAAGAAGACGAAGTACGTCATCTTGCGTCCCAGCTTGTCCGACAGGCTGGCCCAGAAGAAGCGGCCGCCGATGTTGAAGAGGCTGAGCAGGCCGGTGAAGCCGGCGGCAATGGCGGCGATGGCCGCGAGCTGGTCCTTGTCGAGCTGGCCAAAACCCAGTTCAGGCTTGTCGATCAGTCCGCCGCCGAACACCTCCTGCAGCAGCGGCGACGCCATCCCGAGAATGCCGATGCCCGCCGTGACGTTCAGGCACAGCGCCCACCAGACCAGCCAGAACTGCGGCACGCCCCACACGCGCTTCACGTGGACGTGGCGCTGCGTGATCATCACGTTATTGACCTGCTTGGCGGGCGGCGTCCAGCCGGCGGGCTTCCAGCCGGTGGGCGGCACGCGGTAACCGAGCGCGCCCGACATCATGAAGATGAAGTACACCAGCGCCATCGTCAGAAAGGTCTGCCAGACACCCGGCGAGGTCGGCGTGGCGAAGTGGCGCATCAGCAGGTCGGCCAGCGGCGCGCCGATCATGGCGCCGCCGCCAAAGCCCATGATGGCCATGCCGGTCGCCATGCCGCGGCGATCCGGAAACCACTTGATCAGCGTGCTCACCGGCGAGATATACCCCAGCCCCAGCCCGATGCCCCCGATCACGCCCGACCCCAGCCACAGCATCCACATCTGGTGCAGGTAGATGCCGATGGCCGAAATGACCAGGCCGCCGCACCAGCACAGCGCCGACACGACGCCTGCCTTGCGCGGGCCGGCGCGTTCCAGCCAGCCGCCCCACAGCGCGGCCGAACATCCCAGCAGCACGAAGAACAGGGTGTACATCCACCCCATCGTCGAGATCTTCCAGTCACAGCTCGTGGTGAAGAGCTCGGCCACGAGACTCATGTCGGGCGGGCAGGCCAGCGGTTTTGCGCCGCCCACCACCTTGGACAACGGCAGCCAGAACACCGAGAACCCGTAGGCCATGCCGATGCACAGGTGGATGGCCAGGGCGGCCGGAGGCACCAGCCAGCGCGAGAAGCCCGGCCCCGCGATGGTGCGTTCTTTGTCGAAAAATCCCGGCCTTGAGCCGGGAAGGTCCAGGGTGGCGCTACTTTCCATGATGTCTCCTCAGGGGTGCGGCTTTATAGCGTGCGTCGCCCGGAAAAGCCCGGTGACGCCGCCTTTTTTATGGATCTGTTGCTGTCCTGCCACTTCGGGGCGGGCCGTCATGCGGCGGCCCGGGTGCGCTATGCGACGCGCGCAAGCGGGGTGAGACGCTCGCGATGTTGGGTGACCGCCTGCAGCACCAGCGGATGCAGCTGTTCCTCGCCGGCATCCCCGTCCGGGCTGCGCGCCAGGAAGTCCAGCAGCTCGTTGCGCATGCGCGGTTCCCAGAATTTCTGGATGTGATTGGTGACGCCTTCCAGCGCCTCGGGCCGGTCCGGCATGGCGTCGAAGAACTGGCCGATGCGGTTGGCCATGCGGATCAGGTTGACGATTTCCATTGCTGTCTGGCGTCCGGTTCAGGTGAGGATGCGTTCGGGGTGGGTGTAAATGGCGGCGTCGCCGTCGCGCGTGAAGCCCAAAAGCGTCACGTTGGCGTCGGTGGCCAGGCGGATGGCCAGGGCGGTGGGAGCGGAGACCGAGGCCAGCACGGCGACGCCGGCGGATGCCGTCTTTTGCACCATCTCGAAGCTGGCCCGGCTGGACACCACGACGATGCCGTCGCTGCCGTTGACCGCCTGGCGCGCCAACGCGCCGGCCAGCTTGTCCAGCGCGTTGTGGCGGCCGACGTCTTCGCGTACAAACGCGACGGCGCCATCGGCGCCCGCCCAGCCCGCCGCGTGCGTGGCGCCGGTGATGTCGTGCAGCGTCTGGCGCGCGCGCATGTCGCGCATGGCGGCCAGCACGGCCTCGATGCGCACGGGTGCGCCGTTGGTCACCGGGGCGACCGGCCGCAGCACTTCGGGCAGGGTTTCGACGCCGCACAAGCCGCAACCGGTGCGTCCGGCCATGGCGCGGCGCCGCGTTTTCAGGCGCATTTCACAGGCCGACGAGATCTCCAGCTGCACGACGATGCCGCCGCATTGCGGCAGCAGATCGATGCCGCGCACGTCGCTGACGCTGCCGACGATGCCTTCGGACAGCGAGAACCCCACGGCAAAGTCTTCCAGGTCCGCCGGCGTGGCCAGCATGGTGGCGTGGCTGATGCCGTTGTATTCCAGCGCCACTGGCGTTTCCTCGGCGACGAAGTCGGTCTCGGCGTCGGGGGCGATGGTCCCCGAGCGCACGCGGATGACCTGGGTCGGCGTGCAGTCGGGGCGGGCGGTGGTCGGCGTAGGCATGGGATCCCTGGCGTGCTGGCTGTCGGTTACTTCCCGGTCAGCGCCGCCTCGGACTCGCGCGAGCGTTCGCGCAGGAGCTTTTGCTGGATATCCGCAAATCGCGACCATTGCCGCTGCCATTCCGACGGCTGCGACACGCGCGTCACCTGCACGGCCGTGACCTTGTACTCGGGGCAGTTGGTCGCCCAGTCGGAGCTGTCGGTGGTGACGACGTTGGCGCCGGACTCGGGAAAGTGGAACGTGGTGTATACCACGCCCGGCTGCACACGGTCGGTCAGCGTGGCGCGCAGCACGGTTTCACCGGCGCGGCTCTGGATGCCGACCCAATCGCCCTCGGCCACGCCGCGATCCTCGGCGTCCTGCGGATGGATTTCCAGCACGTCTTCGCCATGCCACATGACGTTGGGCGTGCGGCGGGTCTGCGCGCCCACGTTGTATTGCGACAGGATGCGGCCGGTGGTCAACAGCAACGGGAAGCGGCGCGTGCTGCGTTCATCGGTGGGCACGTACTTGGTGATCATGAAGCGGCCCTTGCCGCGCACGAACTGGTCGATGTGCATGATCGGCGTGCCGTCCGGCGCGTCGTCGTTGCACGGCCATTGCAGGCTGCCCAGCTTGTCGAGCTTGTCGTACGTGACGCCGGCGAACGTGGGCGTCAGCCGCGCGATCTCTTCCATGATCTCGCGCGGGTGCTTGTAGTTCATGGGGTAGCCCAGCGCGTTGGACAGCGCCACGGTCACTTCCCAGTCGGATTTGCCGTTCTTGGGTTCCATCACTTTGCGCACGCGCGAGATGCGGCGCTCGGCATTGGTGAACGTGCCGTCCTTTTCCAGGAACGAGGAACCCGGCAGGAACACGTGCGCGTACTTCGCGGTCTCGTTCAGGAACAGGTCCTGCACGACAATGCACTCCATCGCCGCCAGCGACGCCGCCACATGCTGCGTGTTGGGATCGGACTGCACGATGTCCTCGCCCTGGCAGTACAGGCCCTTGAACGACCCGCCCAGCGCGGCTTCGAACATGTTGGGGATGCGCAGGCCCGGTTCGGGCTGCAGCGTGACGCCCCAGTCCTTTTCGAATTGCGCGCGCACGGTGTTGTCGGAGATGTGGCGGTAGCCGGGCAGTTCGTGCGGGAACGAGCCCATGTCGCACGATCCCTGCACGTTGTTCTGGCCGCGCAAGGGATTGACGCCCACGCCTTCGCGGCCGATGTTGCCGGTGGCCATCGCCAGGTTGGCAATCGCCATGACGGTGGTCGAGCCCTGGCTGTGCTCGGTGACGCCCAGGCCGTAATAAATGGAGCCGTTGCCGCCCGTGGCAAAGAGACGCGCGGCGCCGCGCACGGCCTGCGCCGGCACGCCGGTGATCTCTTCCATGGCTTCAGGCGAGTTTTCGGGCAGCGAGACGAAGTCCCGCCATTCCCGGAACGCCTTTTCCTCACAGCGCTCGGCGACGAAGTCTTCGGCGATCAGGCCCTCGGTGGCGATGACGTGCGCCAGCGAGGACAGCAGCGCGGTGTTGGTGCCGGGCCGCACCTGCAGGTGGAAATCGGCCTTGATGTGCGGCGAGCTGACCAGCTCGATGCGGCGCGGGTCGATGACGATCAGGCGCGCGCCTTCGCGCAGCCGGCGCTTCAGGCGCGAGGCGAACACCGGGTGGCCGCTGCTGGGGTTGGCGCCCATGACGATGACCACATCGGTATGCATGACGGAATCAAAGGTCTGCGTGCCCGCCGATTCGCCCAGCGTTTGCTTCAAGCCATAGCCGGTGGGCGAATGGCACACGCGCGCGCAGGTGTCGACGTTGTTGGTGCCGAAGGCGGCGCGCACCAGCTTCTGCACCAGCCACGTTTCTTCGTTGGTGCAGCGCGAGGACGTGATGCCGCCCACCGCGTCGCGCCCGTACTGGCTCTGGATGCGGCGGAATTCCGAGGCCGCGTAGTTGATGGCTTCGTCCCAGGACACTTCCTTCCAGGAATCCGTGATGTGCTTGCGGATCATGGGCTTGAGCACGCGTTCCTTATGCGTGGCGTAGCCCCAGGCGAAGCGCCCCTTCACGCAGGAATGGCCGCGGTTGGCCTGGCCGTCCTTCCAGGGAACCATGCGCACGACTTCCTGGCCCTTCATTTCGGCCTTGAAGCCGCAGCCCACGCCGCAGTAGGCGCAGGTGGTGACGACCGAGTGCTCGGCCTGGCCCATCATGATGACGGTCTTTTCCTGCAGGGTGGACGTGGGGCAGGCCTGCACGCAGGCGCCGCACGATACGCATTCGCTATCGAGGAAGGGCTGGTCCTGGCCGGCCGACACATGCGAATCGAACCCTTTGCCGGAGATGGTCAATGCGAACGTGCCTTGCGTTTCTTCGCAGGCGCGCACGCAGCGGTTGCAGACGATGCACTTGGACGCGTCGAAGGTGAAGTAGGGGTTGGATTCGTCTTTTTCGGCCTTCAGATGGTTGGCGCCGTCGTAGCCGTAACGCACGTTGCGCAGGCCAACTACGCCGGCCATGTCCTGCAGTTCGCAGTCGCCGTTGGCCGGACAGGTCAGGCAGTCGAGCGGATGGTCCGAGATGTAAAGTTCCATCACGCCGCGGCGCAGGTCGTGCAGCTTGGGGGTTTCGGTGAAGACCACCATGCCGTTCTCGGCGGGCGTTGTACAGGACGCCGGGTAGCCGCGGCGGCCTTCGATCTGCACCAGGCACAGGCGGCAGGAGCCGAAGGGTTCAAGGCTGTCGGTGGCGCAGAGCTTGGGGATGTTGATGCCCGCATCCGCGGCCGCGCGCATCAGCGACGTGCCTTCGGGGACGGTGATCTCCTGGCCGTCGATGGTCAGGGTGACGGTCTTTTCGGACACGCGCGCCGGCGTGCCCATGTCGCGATCGCGCTTGATGACGGTTTCTAGCATGGCGGTCTCGGGTTCAGGCCGCGTGGGCGGCAGACTGGGAGGACTCGATGCCGAAGTCCTGCGGAAAATGGTTCAGCGCGGACAGCACCGGGTAGGGCGCCATGCCCCCCAGCGCGCACAGCGAACCGCCAAGCATCGTGTCGCACAGGTCGCGCAGCAGATGCACCTGCTGCTCGCGCTGGTCACGGCTTTGACCGCCAGCGGCGATCTTGTCGATGGTTTCCATGCCGCGCGTCGAACCGATGCGACAGGGCGTGCACTTGCCACAGGACTCGATGGCGCAGAACTCCATGGCGTAACGCGCCATGCGCGCCATGTCCACGGTGTCGTCGAAGGCGACGAGGCCGCCGTGGCCGATCATGGCCGAGATCTGGATATAGGCTTCGTAGTCCAGCGGCACGTCCCATTGCGATTCGGGCAGATAGGCGCCCAGCGGACCGCCCACCTGCACCGCGCGCAGCGGCCGGCCAGACGCGCTGCCGCCGCCAAATTCGTACAGCAGATCGCGCAGGGTCAGGCCAAAGGCCTTTTCCACCAGCCCGCCTTGCTTGAGGTTGCCCGCCAGCTGGAACGGCAGCGTGCCGTGCGAGCGGCCCACGCCGTAGTCGCGGTAGTACGCCGCGCCCTTGGCCAGGATGATCGGCACGGTGGCCAGCGAGATGACGTTGTTGATGACGGTGGGCTTGCCGAACAGGCCCGAAATGGCCGGCAGCGGCGGCTTGGCGCGCACCACGCCGCGCTTGCCCTCCAGGCTTTCCAGCAGCGAGGTTTCTTCACCGCAGATGTACGCGCCGGCGCCCTTGCGCACTTCCAGATCGAAGCGGCGGCCGCTGCCGTGCACGTCGTCGCCCAGCCAGCCGACGCTGCGGGCGCGCGCGATGGCGGCTTCGAGCGTGGCGATGGCGTGCGGGTATTCGGACCGGACGTAGATGTAGCCGTACGTCGCGCCGACGGCCAGGCCGGCGATGGTCATGCCTTCGATCAGGACGTACGGATCGCCTTCCATCAGCAGGCGGTCGGCAAACGTGCCCGAGTCGCCTTCGTCGGCGTTGCAGACGATGTACTTGGTGTCGCCGGGCGTGCCCGCCACGGTCTTCCACTTGATGCCGGTGGGAAACGCAGCGCCGCCGCGGCCGCGCAAACCGGATTCGACCATTTCGTCGACGATCTGGGCGGGCGCCATGGCCAGCGCGCGCTTCAGGCCCTGCAGCCCGCCATGCGCGGCGTAGTCCTGCAAGGACAGCGGATCGATCACGCCGACGCGGGCGAACGTCAGGCGCTCCTGATGTTTGAGATAGGGGATTTCCTCGGTCAATCCCAAGCGCAGCGCGTGGTCGCCGCCCGTGAGCCAGCCGCAGTCGAACAGCGACGCCACGTCTTCCGGCTGCACCGGACCGTAGGCGGTGCGGCCTTGCGGCGTGGTGATCTCGACCAGAGGTTCCAGCCACAGCAGGCCGCGCGAGCCGTTGCGTACGACCTGCACGGACAGGCCGCGCTGGTCGGCGATGCGTTCAATGTCGCGGGCCACGGTGTCGGCGTCCATGGCCAGCGCCGCGGCGTCGCGCGGCACGTAGATGACGACGGGGGCGCTCATGGCGTGTCCTCCAGCGTGCGGGCCAGCAGGCGGTCGAGCTTGGCTTCGGTGACGCGGGCGTGAGGCTGGCCGTCGATCATGACGGCGGGCGATTGCGCGCACAGGCCCAGGCAATACACCGGCTCCAGCGTGAAGTTGCCATCCGGCGTGCTGCCGTGGAAGTCACAGCCCAGCGCGGTGCGCGCGTGGGCGGCCAGACGTTCGCCGCCCATGGACTGACAGGCCTCGGCGCGGCAGACCTCGAGCGTGTGGCGCGCGGCCGGCTCGGTGCGGAAATGGGGATAGAACGTGATGACGCCGTGGACTTCGGCGCGGGAGAGGTTCAGGGCCTCGGCGATGGTCTGCACCGCGTCGGCCGGAATACAGCCCAGTTCGTGCTGGACCGCGTGCAGCACCGGGAGCAGCGGGCCAGGCTGGTCTTGCACCCGGGCAAGGATGCGGGCCGTGGCCGCGATGGCCGGGGTGGTGGATGCCTGGGCGGCGTCCAGGGCCAGCTTGCCGCCCCGGGCCCCACCGCTGGATGCCAGATCGGATTTTGCCTCGCGCAGGTGCACGTCGGTCTCCTCCTGTGTTGCGTGACCCCGTCAACGGGGGCTTATGTGCCGGTCGGATGAGGGTGAATTAATATGTTTAAAAAAACATATAAAACACGCATCCGCCGCGTTATTTGTGTACTCTAACGAGGTACTTGAACGCCTTCAATAAGAAATAAATGACATATAAGTTCCGAATCGGCCTGCGGCCGCAATGGACATTGGGCGGAGACGACGAGGCGACCCCCGTGCCGTTGCAGGACATGCTTGCGCTGCTGGCGGCTATCGACGCCACCGGCAACATCGCCGGCGCCTGCCGCGCGTGCGGGCTGTCGTACCGGCACGCCTGGGGCGTGTTGCGGCGCTTCGAAACGCTCTTCGGCACGCAACTTCTCATCACCAATCGCCGCCAGGGCACGCAGTTGTCGCCCTTTGCGGAGCGCCTGCTGTGGGCCAACCGCCGGATCGAGGCGCGGCTGATGCCCACGCTGGACAGCATGGCGTCCGAACTGCAAGAGGAACTTGAACGCCTGCTGCCCGAAAGCGGACCTCACCTGCGCCTGCATGCCAGCCACGGCTTTGCAGTGGAATCGCTGATGCAGCACATGAGCGGCCGCACGCCCGGGCTGGAACTGCGCTATCGCACTGCGATCGAGGCGCTGGCGTCGCTGGAACGGCACGAATGCGATCTTGCGGGCTTCCAGGTGCCGCTGGGTGATTTCGAATCCCCCATCATGGAGCGCTACGCGCAGTGGCTGCATGCGGACGACTACATGCTTATCCATCTGGCCGTGCGCAACACGGGGCTGTTCGTCACCGCCGGCAATCCCAAGCAGATCCGCGGCATGGCGGATCTGGCGCGCCGCGACGTGCGCTTCGTGAACCGGCAGATCGGTTCCAGCACGCGCTATCTGGTCGGCCTGATGTTGCAGCGCGCCGGCGTGTCGATCGGCGAAGTGCAGGGCTACGAGACCAACGAATTCACCCACATGGCGATCGCCGCGCACATTGCCAGCGGCATGGCCGACACCGGGGTGGGTGTTGAAACGGCGGCCTGCCGATTCGGACTGGACTTCATCCCCTTGGTGCGCGAGCGCTATTTCTTCGCCATCCGCAAGGCGTCGTTGGACACCCCGGCCATGCAGGATCTGCTGTCCATCATGCGCGGGCCGGACTATGTCGGTTACGTGGGCCAGCTCGTCGGCTACGACGCCCGCGATACCGGGCGGCTGCAGACCTTGGAAGAGGCGTTCCCCCGCGAACGCGCGCCGCGATCCGCCGGGATATGATGTGCCAATGAGCAAAGTGATTTTCCTTGCCGATCACCGCGGCGCGCCGCTTTCCGTGGCGCCCGGGGAACTGCCGCCGCCCGGGCAGCCCGCGCTGGACCATCGCGCGCGTCCGCTGCGCGACCTGCGCATTTCCGTCACCGACCGCTGCAACTTCCGCTGCACCTACTGCATGCCGCGCGAGGTCTTCGACAGCAGCTACAGCTTCATGCCGCATTCGGCCCTGCTGTCCTTCGAGGAAATCAGCCGGCTGGGCGGCATCTTCACGCAGTTGGGCGTCGAAAAAATCCGCCTGACCGGCGGCGAGCCTCTACTGCGCAAGCACATCGAAAACCTGGTTGGCATGCTGGCCGATTTGCGCACGCCGCAGGGCCGGCCGCTGGACCTCACGCTCACCACCAACGGCAGCGTGCTCGGGCGCAAAGCTGCCGCACTGAAAAGCGCCGGCCTCACCCGCGTGACGGTCAGCCTGGATGCACTGGATGCGGCCATGTTCCAGGGCATGAGCGACAGCGGCTTCACGCCGGACGACGTGCTGCGCGGCATCGATGCCGCGGCGGAAGCGGGCTTGGCCCCCGTCAAGGTCAACATGGTGGTGCGCAAGGGGCTGAACGACGGGCAGATCCTGCCCATGGCCGAGCGCTTCCGCCACAGCGGCCACATCCTGCGCTTCATCGAATACATGGACGTGGGCAACAGCAACGGCTGGAACCTGGCCGAAGTGGTGCCATCGCGCGAAGTGCTGGAACGCATCGGCGCCGTATACCCGCTGGAACCCCTGGAATCGGTCGAGATGGGCCGCGTGGCCGAACGCTGGCGCTATGCGGACGGCGGCGGCGAGATCGGCGTCATTTCCAGCGTCACGCACGCCTTCTGCGGCGGCTGTACGCGGGCCCGCCTGTCGCCTGAAGGCAAGCTTTACATGTGCCTCTTTGCCCACGACGGCCACGACCTGCGCGCCCCGTTGCGCGACGGCGCGACGGACGAGGAAATGGCGCGCATCCTGGCGGGCATCTGGTCCGCGCGCAGCGACAACTATTCCGAACTGCGCGGCCAGAACATGGCTGACCCGTCGCGCAAGATTGAGATGAGCTACATCGGTGGCTGAACCATCTATTGCGCGTGACGCCGTGGCTGGATTGATCCTGGCCGGCGGCCAGGGCTCCCGCATGAACGGGCAGGACAAGGGGCTGGTCACCTTGCGCGGCGAACCGATGGTGGCGCACGTGGCGCGTTGTCTGGAGCCCCAGGTCGGACGCTTGATCATCAGCGCGAACCGGCATGCGCCGGTGTATGCGCAGTACGGCGAGGTGGTGGCGGACGATGCCCCTGAACTGGGCGACTGGCAAGGGCCGTTGATGGGTATTGCGGCGGCTTTGGCGTCGGTATCTGCGACGGAAGGTGATGCGGCCACGCGCAATGCGCTGGACTTGATCCCCGACAGCACCGGAAAACGTCGCACCGCATCGGATACCGCCACGCCGCAATGGCTGGTCGTCTCACCGTGCGACACCCCATTCGTGCCCGCCGATCTGGCGGTTCGCCTAATTGACGCGGCACTCGCCGCAGATGCGCCAATGGCTTATGCCGTCGCGCATGGCCAGCGGCATTCCGCCTGCATGGCGCTGCGCACGGCATTGCTACCTGAATTGCTGGCCTACCTGCGCGGCGGTGACCGCAAGGTCGGGCTGTGGCAGGCGAGGGCGGGCGCGGTCGAAGCGAATTTCGACGACGCGCCGCGACATGCCTTCATGAACGTCAACACGCCAGAGGATCTGGCGCTGGCGGAACGCTACGCCAGCCAGTGACGCAGGTCGTAGTACGAAACCGCGTCCCTGTCCTGCACCAGCACATCCGCCGGCAATCGCGCCAAGCCAGTGGACCACGGCAATGAGCTGATCACGCCCGACCCCTGATGGCCGTACGGCACGAGCTCGCTGCCGCCTTCGTCCGCCACCCGGCACTGCACGCGCAGGAACTCCTCGCGGCCATCCTGGCGCGGTTGCGCGGTGCGCAGCGGCAATTGGCTGACCGGCGGGAAGATGTCTTCGCGGCCCTGCATGCGGCGCATCAGCGGCGTCACCAGCGTGGCAAAGACGGCATAGGCCGACACCGGATTGCCCGGCAGGCTGACCACGGGCTTGCCGTCGATCTGCGCCAGCGCCACCGGCTTGCCGGGCTTCATGCGCACCTTCCACAGCGACAGCTCGCCGCCCAGCGCGGCCAGCGCCGGCTTGACCAGATCGCGCTCGCCGACCGACACGCCGCCCACGCTCAGCACCAGATCGCAATCGGCCAGCAGCGTCTTGAAGGCGGCCAGCAGGTCGGCCTCGGTATCGCGCGCATGCAGCACGTGGACGGGCAGGGCGCTCATGCCGCGCACCATCGCCGCCAGCATGGGGCCGTTGGAGTTGTAGATCTGTTCCGTGGCGCGCGGCTGGCCCGGCAGGACCAGTTCGTCGCCGGTGGTCAGGATGCCGACGCGAAGCTGGCCGTAGACGGGCACGGTGGCCATGCCTTGCGAGGCCAGCAAAGCAACGTGCGCGGCCTGCAGCAAGGTGCCCGCCGGCAGCAGCGCGGCGCCCGCCATCGTGTCTTCGCCGCGGCGCCGGATATGCTGGCCCGGCTTCGGTTCCCGCGAAATCTGCACGTGGTTGTCGGCTTCGGTGGTGTCTTCCTGCATGACGACCACGTCGGCGCCCGCGGGAATCACGCTGCCGGTGAACAGGCGGATGGCGTGGCCGGGTTTGAGCGGCTCGGGCACGTCGCCGGCGTAGCAGCGCTGCTGGATCGGCAGTCGCGCTTCCGGACTCCAGTCGGCCAGGCGCAGCGCATAGCCGTCCATGGCGCTGTTGTCGGCCGGCGGAATGTCCACCGTGGCGTCAAGATGGGTGGCAAGCACCCGGCCGCTGGCCTGTGCCAGGTCGACGTGCTCGGTGCGTTGGAGGGGGGCGGCGGCGTTGGCCAGCAGGGTCTGAGCTTGATCGAAATCCAGCATGGGTGTCAGGCTTCTTCTTCGTGTTTCTTGAACTGCGAGGCGAAATTGCAGGGGCGGTGGCCACTGTCGAGCTGCTCGCGAAGGATCTTCGTCCAGGCGGTCTCGCAAGCGTTGTTCGAGCCGGGCAGGCAGAAGATCAGCGTCTGGTTGGCCGACCCCGCGAACGCGCGCGACTGGATCGTGGAGCTGCCGATCTCGGTGTAGGAAATCTGGCGGAAGAGTTCGCCGAAACCCGGAATTTCGCGGTCCAGCAGCGGCAGGATGGCCTGCGGCGTGTGATCGCGATGCGAGAAGCCCGTGCCGCCGGTGGTCAGGATGACCTGCACTTCCGGGTCGGCAATCCAGTCGCTGATGACGCGGCGGATCTGGTAGATGTCATCGCGCACGATGTCGCGGCGAACACACTGGTGACCGGCCTGCGCCAGGCTGTTCGCCAGCAGGTTGCCGGACGTGTCATCGCCCGCGCTGCGCGTGTCGCTGATCGTCAGTACGCCGCAGCCCAACGGGACCGGGATGGCTTCGCTCATGGATTCTCCTTTTTGTCGGCAGTGTCTTCGTCCCAGGCGTCCGTGCGGTCCTGGTCGGATTGGCGCTGTTCCACCCAGAAGCTGTCGCCGCCCGCCAGGGTTTCGCGCTTCCAGAAGGGCGCGCGCGTCTTGAGCGCGTCGATGATGTATTCGCAGCCGCGGAAGGCGTCGCCGCGATGGGCGCTTGCCGCCGCGACGAACACGATCTGCGCGTTGCGGTGCAGCGCGCCGACGCGGTGCACGATGACCGTGCCGGCCAGGTTCCAGCGCGCGCGGGCCGTCGCGGCAATGTCTTCGAGCTCGCGCTCGCACATGCCCGGGTAGTGTTCAAGAAAAAGCGTGTCGGTGGGCGTGTCCGGCGCGTAGTCGCGCACGTAGCCCACGAAGGTGACGATGCCGCCCACGCCGGGGCCGGCGGATTCCCGCAGCGCGACGGTGAGCGCCGCGCTGTCAAAGTCGGCTTCCTGGACGCGGATCATGGCGTCAGCCTCCAGTGACCGGTTCGAACACCGCGACTTCGTCGCCGGCGCGGATAGCGGCGGTGGGCTTGGCGTGCGTCTGGTTGATGGCCAACTTCAGGCGCGTGGCTGGTTCCAGCTGGGGATAGCGTTCGCCCAGCTCGGCCAGCAACTGCGCGCCGGTGGATTCGCCCTGCACGGGCCAGGTCTCGGTGCGCTTGCCGACCAGTTCGGCCACGCGCGCGAAGTACAGCAGATTAATCGTTGCGCCATTCACCGCTTTTACCTCCCGCCTTGTACTTAAGGCGAACTTGTTCGATCACGATGCCTTTATCGGCTGCCTTGCACATGTCGTAGATGGTCAGCGCGGCCACGCTGCACGCCATCATGGCTTCCATCTCGACGCCCGTCTTGTAGCTGGTGCGGCAGGTGGACAGGATGTCGATGCGATGCTCGGCGTCGTTCAGGGCGAATTCCACGCCGACGAACGACAGCGGCAGGCTGTGACACAGAGGGATCATGTCGGCGCAGCGTTTGGCGGCCAGGATGGCGGCCACGCGCGCCGTGTTCAGCACCTCTCCCTTGCCCTGGCCCGGCTGGGTCAGCAGGCCATAGGCCACGGCGTTCATGCGGATGCTGGCGGCGGCGACCGCCACGCGCTCGGTGTCCGTCTTGGCGATGACGTCGACCATGCGGACCTGGCCGGCTTCGTCCAGGTGACTCAAGGTGGGGGTGGTCTCGGACATGGAAATCGGGATCAAGAATTGTTAATGAATGAAAAGAGCGGGGCCGGGCAAGCCGGCCGGGTCCGCTGTTCCGCCTATGATAGACGAGCAGTAAAGGGGGCGCGATAATCGCGCCTGCAGTCAGTGGAAGGTTGGATCGCCTTCAATATGTATCAGGAGACTTTCGATGCCCGTGCGGATGCCCAAGCTGCGGTTCACCCGACGCGCCGGCAAGATTCTCCTGGGTATTGTGGCGTTCGTGCTGATTCTGTTTGGCGTTGCGGCCTGGCAAGTGCCAAAGGTGCTGCACGGCGTTCTGACTGACGATGTCTCGAAGATGATCGGCCGCGACGTGTCCGTCGGCAAGATCACCTTCAATCCCTTCACGCTGACCGTCCGCGCGCAAGACCTTGCCGTGGCGCAGCCCGGCGCGCAGACGCCGCTGCTGACCTTGGCCGAACTGGATGCCAGCGCATCGTGGACATCGCTGTTCTGGTTCGCGCCGGTGGTCGATCGTCTGACGCTGCGGCAGCCTACCATCGCCATCGTCCGCGAAGACGTCCTGCGCTTCAATTTCTCTGACATAGAACAACGCGTCGCCGAATTGGCCGCCGCCAAGCCTGACGAGCCGCCCAAGCCGGACGAAGGCCTGCCGCGTTTTTCGCTGAACAACATGGTGATCGAGAACGGCACGATCACGCTGGACGACAAGGTCACCGGCCGCAAGCAGGTTGTCGACGAGTTCGCCATCGGCATCCCGTTCATCTCGACCTTCGGCTATGCCACCGACATCGATGTGCAGCCGCGCCTACACCTGCGTATCAACGGCAGTCCGTTCGACCTGACCGGCGTGGCGCGGCCATTCGACGTGGTGCCTTCATCCACGCTGCGCGTGGCCTTTGACGGCCTGCAACTGGAAAAGTGGGCCGACGTCTGGCCGATGCCGCTGCCGTTCAAGGTCGAGAGCGCGCTACTGGATTCGAACCTGCAAGTCGTTTTCGAGCAGCCCAAGGACGCGCCGCCCAAGATCCGCGTCGTCGGCGACCTGGGGCTGCGGCGCCTGGATTTGCGCGATCCGTCCGGCGGCAACCTGGCCGCGTGGAGCGCCCTGACCGTCAGCCGGCTCGAACTGGAGCCGATTGCGCGGCAGGTGTACATCGGCGAAATCGGGCTGTGGGCGCCGCAGATCCATGTGCGGCGTCATGCGAATGAACATCTGAACTGGCAGGATGTCGTCGCCGGGCTGAAGGCGCTGGGCGGCGTGGAGCCGACCGCCACGCCTGTGCGGGACGAAATGCGCAAGGCGAGCGGACTGAGGCCGCTGGCTGCGGGCGGGACGCCTGCTGCGGCTGGGGCAGCTGCTACGCCTGGGACGCCCCCTGCGCCCGAAGCGCAGGCCCCGGCTTCTGCGCCGCCAGCCGCTT
>NZ_DIEJ01000301.1:0-6455 GCF_002418565.1 Achromobacter sp. UBA5777
GTCCGGAGCGAAGGCTCCGGACCGCAATCGTGGGCGATCGCCTCCCCGGTGACCGCGACGTCGGGCGACCTACGGAGACCGGACTCCCCACACAAGAATGTTTGACGGCGTCGCCAACAAAAACAGCCGACGCCTTACTTAGCCGCCCCAGCCGACCAGCCCTTAGACAACTCCACAGCTTGCCGCCACCGCTTCATCCGCGCATCTCTCACGGACTGAGGCCACGTAGGCGTGAACGTGCGTTCAGCCTGCCACTTCGATGCGAATTCATCCTGGCTCGACCAGAAGCCTACAGCCAGGCCGGCGAGGCCCGCTGCGCCGAGTGCAGTCGATTCGGGAACCCGGGGGCGGACAACCGGAACGCCCAGAATGTCAGCCTGCATCTGCATCAGCAAGTCATTGCGTGCAGCGCCGCCGTCGACGCGCAATTCCGTCAAAGCGATGCCGCTGTCCGCATTCATGCACGTCAGCAGCTCAGCGCTTTGCAGGGCGATGGATTCCAGCGTGGCACGAGCGATGTGGGCGCGTGTGGTGCCGCGAGTCAGGCCAACAAGGGTGCCGCGCGCGTAGGGATCCCAATGGGGCGCGCCCAGACCAGCAAACGCCGGGACCATGAAAACGTCGTCCGTGTCCGAGACGCTGGCGGCCAGAGATTCGATTTCTTCGGAACGCTGGATGATGCCCAGGCCATCGCGCAGCCATTGGACAGCAGCGCCCGCAACAAAGACGCCGCCTTCCAACATGTAGGCCGGCTTCCACTTGTCCTGCCCGGGTTGGGGCAGGCCCCAGCCGACCGTGGACAGCAGGTGGTTGCGCGATTCAACGGGCTTGTCGCCCACGTTCATCAGCATGAAGCAGCCCGTGCCGTAGGTGTTCTTGGCCATCCCCGGCGTGAAGCAGGCCTGACCGAAGGTCGCGGCCTGCTGGTCACCCGCCACGCCCGCGATTGGCACGGAGCCGCCCAGCCATTCCGGCAGGGCCTCGCCGACGATGGCGCTGCTGGGCGCGATCTGCGGCAGAACGCTGCGCGGGATATTGAGCAGTGCCAGGATGTCGTCGTTCCAGTCCTGCGCGTGCAGGTCGAACAGCATCGTGCGAGAGGCATTGCTGGGGTCGGTGCTGTGTACCGCGCCGCCCGTCAGTTGCCAGATCAGCCAGGTGTCGATGGTGCCGAAGGCCAGTTCGCCGCGTTCGGCCAGGCGGCGGGCGCCGGGCACGTGGTCCAGCAGCCAGGCCAGCTTGGTGCCGGAAAAGTAGGCGTCGACGACCAGGCCCGTGCGCGCCTGCAGGAAGTCGCCGTGGCCGTCCTGGCGGAGCTGGTCGCACATCGGGGCCGTGCGGCGGTCCTGCCAGACGATGGCGCGGGCCAGCGGGCGGCCGGTCGAGCGTTCCCAGATGAGCGTGGTTTCGCGCTGGTTCGTGATGCCGATCGCGGCGATGTCGGCGGCGGCCGCGCCAGCGTTGCGCAGGGCTTCGCGGGCGACGTCTAGCTGGCTGTGCCAGATCTCGTTGGCGTCATGCTCGACCCAGCCCGGACGGGGATAGTGCTGGCGGAATTCACGTTGGCCCACGCCGCGGACCACGCCGTCGCGGTCGAACACGATGGCCCGGGAGCTGGTCGTGCCCTGGTCCAGGGCTAGGACAAATTCATTCGTCGTCACTGTTTTTCGCGCCGTTCAGGTGTGCCCCGGCCAGCGGGTCGAGGCGTCTAAAGGAGAAAGTCGATGCCATGCACAGCAGGCCGATGACGATGAAGCCGGCAACCACGTCGCTGATGGCCAGCGTTTCGGCGCCGCGCAGCGACATGCTGATGTTCAATGTGACCGCGGCCACCCCGACGCCCAGCGTGATGCCCAGTTGCTGGGCCATGGCCGAAAAACTGCTGGCGCGGCTCATCTTGGCGGGCGGGATGTCGGCATAGGTTAGCGTATTTACCCCCGTGAACTGCAACGACCGGAAGAAGCCGCCCACCAGCAGGATGGCGATCATCAGCCAGACGGGCGTGGCCGGGTTGAAGGCGCCGCAGACGATGATGAAACCGCCCGTCAGTAGCGCGTTCAGGGTCAGCACGCGGCGAAAGCCGAAGCGCTGGACGATGGGTGTGGCCACGAACTTCATCAGCAGCGCGCCGGCGGCGCTGGCGAAGGTGATGAGGCCGGCCGAGAACGGCGAAAGGCCGAAGCCCACCTGCAGCAGCATGGCCAGGAGGAACGGCGTGGCGCCGACGGCAAAGCGGCACAGGTTGCCGCCCAGCGTGGAGATGGCGAATGTGGGAATCCGCATCAGGGACAGATCGATGATGGGGTGTTCGGTGCGCCGCGCGTGCACGCCGTACAGCAGTCCGCACACGATGCCCACGGCGATGAGGCCGAGCAGCATGGGCAGCGGCATCACGTCGCGGCCGATGGCCTCGAAGCCGGTCACCAGCGTGGCCAGGCAACCGGCGCTCAGCAGAAAGCCGACCCAGTCGAGCCGCGGCGTGCCGGTTTCGCGGATTTCCGTGACGTACCGCAGCACCAGAAAAATGCCCAGGAAGCCGATCGGGATGTTGATCAGGAAGATCCAGTGCCACGACATGTACGTGACCATGAAACCGCCCAGCGGCGGTCCGATGACCGGTCCCAGCAGCGCCGGGATCGACAGGAAGGACATGGCCTTGAGCAGATCCTGCTTGGGGACGGTGCGCAGGAGGATGATGCGGCCCACCGGCACCATCATGGCGCCGGCCATGCCCTGCACGATCCGGGCCAATACGAGTTGGGGCAGGTCCTGCGAGATGGCGCAGGCGACGGAACTGAGGGTGAACAGGCCGATTGCGGTGATGAATACGCGCCGGGCGCCGTAGCGGTCGGCCGCCCAGCCGCTGATGGGCACGAAGACGGCGACGGCCAACAGGTACGAGGTGATGGCCACATTGAGCCGCACCGGGGTGGATCCCAGGGCCCGGGCCATGGCGGGCAGGGCGGTCGCCACGACCGTTGCGTCGAGCATCTGCATGAACAGCGCGCAGCCGACGATGAAGGGGATCATGCGCGCCGCGCGCACCGCATCCGGGGTTGACGGTGGAGCGGGATTGGCTGCGGCGGCGGATTCTGCGGACATGTCGGACGGGCTGCGGTGGAAGCCTGACGATTGTAACGCCGGGGATATGGCCGCCGTGAAGTAAACTCGAGACATCTGCAACCTAATGAAATTGGCGTCATGGCGACCAACTACGAATCCGAGATCACCCAGTTCCTCAAGGACTTCAAGAAATCCCACCCTGGCACCGAAGAGCGCCAGCGCGAGGGACGCGCCCGCCTCTGGGACAAACCGCAGGATCAAGAGCTGCTCGAAGGCTTCCGCGCGGCACGCGTGGCGCAAAGGCCGTACGTGTATCAGGCCGACTGATACTCTTCTCGGCAAACATGGTCCAGAACCCCTCGGTGCCAGGCGATGCCCTGGCCAAGCTAGTGGAACCGTCCGTCGACAGCACGCCCGACACCATCGATAGCGTGGCGTTTGCGCGTCTGTACGGCGAGCCGCTGTTCCAGATGCCGACGGACCTGTACATCCCGCCCGATGCGCTGGAAGTCTTCCTCGAGGCGTTCGAAGGGCCGCTGGACCTGCTGCTTTACCTGATCCGCAAGCAGAACTTCAACGTTCTGGACATCCCCATGGCGGATGTCACGCGGCAGTATCTGTCATATGTGGATCAGATCCGCATCACCAATCTCGAACTGGCCGCCGAATACCTCCTGATGGCGGCCATGCTCATCGAGATCAAGTCGCGCATGCTGCTGCCGGTCAAGAAGACCGACACCGGCGAAGAGCCCGAAGATCCCCGCGCCGAACTGGTCCGCCGCCTGCTCGAATACGAGCAGATGAAGCTGGCCGCCCAGAAGCTGGACAAGATGCCGCAACTGGGCCGCGATTTCGTCAGCAGTCAGGCCGTGGCCGACCTCAGCGTCGAGCGCGCGCTGCCCGACGTCAGCGTGGACGACCTGCGCGCGGCCTGGGCCGACATCATGAAGCGGGCCAAGCTCAACCAGCATCACCACATCACGCGCGAGCAGTTGTCCGTGCGCGATCACATGACGCACATCCTGCGCCGCCTGAACGACGTGCGTTTCATGGAATTCGGCGACCTCTTCATGGAGCGCGTCCGCGAGGGCGCGCCTGCCGCGGTCGTGGTCGTGCATTTCATCGCCATGCTCGAACTGGCGCGCGAATCGCTGCTGGAAATCACGCAGGCCGAGCCCTACGCGCCCATCTACGTTCGCCTGGCGTACACCAGCGTGGCAGCCGTCGCGGCCTGATCCTGACCGGGCTCCCGCCCACCCCGGAGATTCCCTTGAAAGTCGTACACACCATCCAGGAATTGCGCGATCACCTGCGCGGACAGAACCGCGTGTCGTTCGTGCCCACCATGGGTAACCTGCATGAAGGCCACCTGTCGCTGATGAAGCTGGCGCGCCAGCATGGCGATCCCGTCGTGGCCAGCATCTTCGTGAATCGCCTGCAGTTCGGCCCGAACGAGGATTTCGACCAATATCCGCGCACCCTGGCCGCCGACATCGAAAAGCTCGAAGCGGCGCGCGACGTCTACGTATTGTTCGCGCCGAACGAGCGCGAGATGTATCCCGAGCCGCAGAATTTCCGCATCCAGCCGCCCGATGACCTGGGCGACATCCTGGAAGGCGAGTTCCGTCCCGGGTTTTTTGCCGGTGTCAGCACCGTCGTGCTGAAGCTGTTTTCCTGCGTGCAGCCGCGCGTGGCGGTGTTCGGCAAGAAGGACTACCAACAGCTCATGGTGGTGCGCAACATGTGCCGCCAGTTCCAGTTGCCCGTCGAGGTGCTGGCGCATGAAACCGTGCGGGCGGACGATGGCCTGGCGCTGTCATCGCGCAACCGCTACCTGACCGACGGCGAGCGCGCCGAGGCGCCGGCGCTGTACGCCGAGCTTCAGGAGATCGGCCGCCGCCTGGCCCAGGGCGAGCGCGATGCCGCTGCTTTGGAGAACGACGCGGCCCAGCGGCTGACGCAGCGCGGCTGGAAGGTCGACTACGTGGCCCTGCGCCGCCAGCGCGATTTGAAGCGCCCCGAGGCCGCTGACCTGCAGGCGGGCGAACCCGTGGTCGTGCTGGCCGCGGCCAAGCTGGGCGCCACGCGCCTGATCGACAATCTGGAATTGGTCTACACGGCCTGAAGTGGCGGGGCGGTGACATCCGGGCGCGCGATGCGGGGCGCTCGGTGCAAGGCGCCTGGTACAGGCGCTTGATTGGGGCGTTTGATTGGAGCGTTTGAGGCGAGGCGTTTTCATCAGCCCCTAGCAGAATTGCCAGCTTACGGCGGCCCGGCCGGCGGGGCAGACTGTTTGCAATCCTACATTGCAAACGAGCTTCCATGCCCTTTCCTCACCCCGAACTCGACGCTGTCCTTTCAGCCCTGACCGCTCGCGAACGCCAGATCGTTGACTACGTGGCGGCTGGGCGCGCCAACAAGGTCATCGCCATCGACCTGGGCATTTCCCTGCGCACGGTCGAGGCCCACCGCGCCCGCATCTTCGCGAAACTCGGCGCCCGCAACGCCATGCAACTCGCTTGCCGGCTGTGTGCCCACGGGCAGTCCGGCGCATCGCCCGTTCCGGGCGCGCACTGGCCGTCCCGCACTATGCCGCCTTTCGTCCGCCCTGGCGCGCCGGCCCAGGCATTGCACGAGCCCGCCAGCGAATACGGCGACTGCCCGGCAAAACCCGATGTTCCTCCCTGACGGCGATTTGGCGCAGGCGGCCTTGTGCGCACTCGTAAGGCAAGCCGTGCGTCGCAGCCAAAACCCTTCACCATAACGTGCTGCCGTGGGGCAGCCGTATTCCGCCGCGCGTGTCCTTTCACCGGGCCCAATGGCTGCCGGCCAAAGAGCTCGGGCCTGACGAACAAGGTGTTCGTCAGGCCCGGGTGGGGTGCGGCGGTGCTTGTCCTGCGGCGCTCAAGCGCCGTGGGCGGACATCCCTTCGATCAAGGGCACTTGGGCGCCGCGGCGCTGGCCAGTTCGTCGATCGGGTCCAGATCCGGCTGGCGGGTCAGGTTGTAGTTCAGGTTGGGCGTCTGGCCGCCAATGGAGCGCACGCGCAGCACGTTGTTGGCCGCGACCACGAACTCAACGCGGACATTGCCTTGGCCGTCCATCAGGATGACGCGCGGCGGGCGTTCTTCGGTGGCGTCCCAGCAGCCTTGCTCGGAAACAGGCGGGCCCTTCTTGGGATCGTTGTCCAGGTAAGCGGTGCGGCCGCGCCAGCGGCCATTGGGCGCCAGCGTCAACGTCACGCGTTGGGCCGTGCACTGCATGGCGGGCGAAAAACACGGCAGCGTGCCCATGTAGGTTTGCGGCTGCGGAACGAGGCTGTGGGTGATGCCGTTGGCCGCAGGGGCAGGGGCCACGGGGGCGGGCGCCGAGCCGCCGGCGCCGCCAGCGCC